>JAAUTT010000770.1 GCA_012031335.1 Bacteroidales bacterium
TTGTGCGGTTTTTGTACTTCTATCATGTGGGGTGGTATTTTCAACCTTGCTGTTGAAGGATTAGGCAAATACCTGGCAGCAGCTTCCGGTATATTTATGGTATTGGTTTGCGGTGGTGGTTTGCTCCCATTGTTACAAAACTGGGTTGCCGACATGTCTGGTTTCATGACCAGTTACTGGGTAATTATTGCCGGACTTGCTTATCTGCTGTTCTACGCTTTAATTGGAAGTAAGAATGTTAATAAGGATATTCCTGTTGCATAAAAAATCTGTCTTTTTCGGATAATAATATAAAATTTACAGAGAGCTGTCATATTGTTTGGCAGCTCTTCTTTTTTCCCGGTCTAACATTTTTTTGATTTATGCTTTTATGTTTTCTTTGCTGAAGAAAATAAAAGTATAGTTATTCAGTTAATTATTAGAAATAATCTCCATTGAAGAATTTATTCAAAATAGCTGTTTTTTTTGCTGTCCTGATTTTAACTTCGTGTTCAACACAGAAAAACACTTTTGTTTCACGTTCCTATCATAGTATTATTTCGCATTACAATATATATTTTAACGGTAAGGAAAGTTTTAAAAGAGGCGTATCCAGAATTAACGACGGATATAAAAATAATTACAACGAATTGCTGGAAGTATTTACTTATGGCGATAAAGATTTAAATGCCTCAGCGCTTTCGGACATGGACAATGCTATTAAGAAATGCTCAAAGGTTATCACCTTCCACTCCATAAAAAGTAAGCCTAATTACAAAACAAACAAACTAAGCGCTTCCGAAAAGGAGTTTATGTCGCGTAACGAATATAACAACTGGGTAGATGATAGTTATATGCTTCTTGCCAAAGCAAATTTTTATAAAAACGATTTTTCAGAAGCCAATAAAACAATTACCTTTATTTTACGGGAGTTTCCCAAAGATCCTATTCGTTACGATGCACTGATCTGGCAAGCACGTATTCATTTGCAATCAGCTGAGTTTACAGAAGCTGAAAAAATTCTTGCCAACCTGGAAAGTGATAAGAAGTTTCCGAAGAAGTATCAATCCGATCTTTATTCTACTTATGCTGATTTCAATATCAAGAAACAACAATATAAAGCAGCTACCCAGAATTTAACTAAAGCCCTGGCATCAGCAACGAATAAACAAACGAAGCTTCGATACACCTATATTCTGGCTCAGCTTTATCAAATTCAGAACGAAGATGAAAAAGCCATTGAATTTTATCGTAAGGTTGTAAAGATGAACCCGCCTTATGAAATGACTTTTAATTCGCGCATAAACCTAGCCGGACTGGCAGGTGTTGATTCCAAAGGTAATAAAAGCATTAAATCCCAGCTTTATAAAATGCTGAAGGACCAAAGAACAAGGATTTCCGTGATCAGATTTATTTTGCCCTTGCGAACATGGAAATGCGTGAGAAAAATGAAGAGAAAGCTATTGAACTATATAAACTCTCGGCTGCCAATACTTCCGTAAACGATCAGCAAAAAGCTACCACCTACCTCACTTTGGCCGATTATTTTTATGGTAAAAAGCAATACATACCAGCCCAGGCATACTATGATAGTTGTTTGCAAAACCTTCGTCCCGATTATAAAGATATTGACCGGATAAGTTCAAGAGCAGTTAATCTGAATAAACTTGTATCAGACCTTAATACCATAGCTTTGCAGGATAGTCTGCTTTATCTGGCTTCCTTAAGTGAAAGAGAGCAATTGAATGTAGTTGAAGGGATTATCCGCAATCTACGTGATAAAGAAACGGAGGCACAGCAAAGAGAAATGGCTGAAGCGCAGAATCTGAATCTTTATAACAACCGTACACTTACTGCTTCCAATACTGGTATGGGAAAATGGTATTTTTATAACACTGTAAGTGTACAGCAGGGGTTAAGCGAATTTCAGTCCAGATGGGGAAAACGAAAACTTGAAGATAACTGGCGAAGGAGAAATAAAGGAGTGAATATTGGTACATCCGAAAGCACTGAAATGGCTGGAGGGCTGGCCAATCCATCCCAGGAAAATAAAATTTCGGATAATAAAAACCCGAGTTTTATCTTCAGCATATCCCGGTTACCGACTCCATGAAACAACAATCCCACCTGCTTATCCGCGATGCATTTTTTAATGCTGCAACCACTTATAGGAACGATTTGAATGAATCCGGCGAAGCCATTAAACTTTATGAAGAATTAATTCAACGTTATCCCAATAGTGATTATACTGCTTCTTCGTATTATCAGATTTATAGCGCCAGTACAAATATTGGCAATTCATCAAAAGCCCAGCAATATAAGCAGTTAATATTATCCAGGTTTCCTGAAAGCATTTATGCTCAGGTTCTGTCAAACCCCGACTTTGCCAAAGCGGCAAGTGAGGAAGACAATAAACTGAATAAACTTTACGAAGAAACTTATCAGTTATACCAGGAGGGGAATTATATACAAGTTATTCAAAGAGCTAATGATGCTATCAATGAAAATAAGGGAGGTTCGTTGTTGCAAAAATTTGCTTTTATCAGGGCGCTCTCTTTAGGTAAAACCTCGGATATACCAACATTTCGCCGTGAACTTGAAAATATAGTAAATTCCTATCCGAATTCTGAAGTTGGCTTAGCCTCAAAAGAAATCATCAACAAAATAGATAACTTTAATCCCGAAGTTAAAAAGACTGAAGAAGCCAAAAGAGCTGAAAGTACCTACAATACGGAGGACAAGGGACCATTATTACTGGCTTGGATTGTTAGTTCAAACGAGGATTTAAATCAACTTGTTTTCGATATCATCAATTTTAATCTCGATAATTTCAACAAAGTTAAGTTTGAAGTTCAGAATGCGGATTTTGGGAAGGATTATAAAATCATTACCATCCATCAATTTACTGATAGAAAAAATGCGCTTACCTATTACAGTACTTTCTTTCAATCGCCTGTTCTGACTAAAAATCTGAAAGACAAACGAACTTTCTGTTTTGTTATATCCGAAGAGAATTTTAAAACATTAACAATTGACAAAAACGCAGAGGCCTACCTGACTTTTTTTGAAAAATATCTTTTTAAATCAATAGTCATCAGATTAATCCGTTTTATTTTATTATTTATCACCAGTTATTTATACTTTGATAAAATAATATATAACCTTTGTCAAAATCGAAATATTTTGTAATAATACTTTAAAACTATCCGTTTGAAGTTTGGTGGTTTTTAATTTTTTGAATAATTTAGAATTGTACTAAATAACTACTTTAAAAGGTTGATAATTTTGGTTTTGCGCTAGTGTTATTTTTGTAACAATATGATATTAATTGAATTATCTCATTTACAAGATTAAAATCCTGATTAAAATTTGGGACTTTTTATATATTTGCGCGCCTTTAGAATGTTATTCGGGGACTTTACAAGTACATTAAACAGTTGGAATTATGGGTGCTGCTTCAATAATAATTTTAATGTTTTGCGGGGATTCTATTTGCAGTTCTCGCTATTGGAATCGGTAAGTTTATT
>JAAUTT010000771.1 GCA_012031335.1 Bacteroidales bacterium
CTCCTGATGGCCAGCCCGGTATACAACAGTAATATTACCGAGGGATCAGCAGCCCAGAAGACTGTATGGGAAAGGTGCTGGCAGTATCGCAGGATATATGCTTTAACCGTATATTCTCTTTTGGAGCATACGATGTTTACAATGGTACAAGTCCCGAAGTGATTTTAGGTTACAGGCAGAAAAACGCCAATTTCCTTGAAAGTGTTAATTTCCCGGTAGGAGCCGAAGGTGTCAACAACAACGGAAGCACCAATCCTACGCAAAACCTGGTAGATGCTTACCGTATGCTGAACGGCAAAAAAATAAGCGAAGCCGGATCGGGATATGACCCAGCCAATCCATACACGGGTCGCGACAAACGTTTGGCACAAACCGTTATCTACAATGGTTATGCCTGGAAGGAAAGAAATACCGAAGACCGTACCGTTGAGATTTTCCGCGGTGGCCGTGATGGTATGGACCGTGATTATGGCACTAAAACAGGTTATTACATGCGTAAATTCATCGATCCTAAGCTCGATCTTCGTCAAGGGCAGGGGTCCAACCGCGAATGGCCTATTTTCAGGTTCTCGGATATAGCGCTTATATGGGCTGAAGCTGCCAATGAGCTTTATGGTCCGGCAACAAACGGCAACTCTTTCTTAACGGCTACCACCATCCTGAACCAGACTATTACCCGTCATGGCGGGCTTCCGGAACTGCCACTGTCAGGAATCAGTCAGGCCGAACTCAGGGAAAGGATCAGGGAAGAACGATTTATTGAACTTGCTTTGGAAGATCAGCGTGCATGGGATCTCCGCCGCTGGGGCATAGCACATCAGGTACTCAGTCAGCCGGTTTACAAAATGGAAGTAACCCGCAACGAGAACGGAACATTCAATTACACCAAGGCTAAACTGGAAGACAGGTACTTTAGCCAGAGAATGATGTTGTATCCGATTCCGCAACGCGATGTGAACAATGGCTTAACGCAAAACAGTGGCTGGTAAAACCGAAAAATACATGAATATGAAAAAGATACTCTATATTTTAATAGCAATCCTGATCGCCCCAACATGTTTATGGGGTCAGGCAAACTTTGTACCAAAAACCGATGGTACCAAATACTACATCCTTATTTACGACGGGGTGAATAACGACAAGGTTGTCGACTTAAGAACATCAGCCGCCTGGAATGAGAACGTCACTTTTTCCGATTTTTTCAGTGGTGCAAGTTCACAGTTGTTCAGGTTTTATCCGGCAGCGAACCATCCTGGTTATTATATTGTGAACAATACCTCGCTTAAGGAAAAGCATTACCTGATGTCGTGGAGCTGGAATGCTTATTTCGAGGAACAGGTGGGCGGTAAGGAAGGTAACGAGACCCGTGACCCCGAATTCTGGTACACCTTTAAACATGCTTTCGACGGCTGGCAGCGCTTCGAAACTTTCGAAAAGCCCAAAGGTAATAATGGAGTTGACTATACTCCCGGTGCCGATGCGTTTATGTTCGATGTTGCCAAAAAAGCTGCTAACTTCAAAGTGAAATCGGCCGATATCACCAGTGCAAACGGGGCTTTCAAGGCTTATAAATTTGTGGAATTCGATCCGGTTCAGTTGTTTCACGAAACCATTGTTCGTGGCCGGGCAGTTTATGACAACAATGCCAGCATTAACGCAAGTGCACGTCTGAACCTTTTGACCGAACTGGAAAAAGCTGGTGCAGTAAGGGTTTTTGGTGCCGATAGTGAATTTATCAGCGCTCAGGCAAGAATTGATTCTGTGCTTAAAAACTTCAACACCCTGGTTGAACTGAATGCCTCCGTTACCGATGCTAAAGCCTTTATTGCTGCGAGCACTGCCAGCACCGAAGTAAAAACATCCTTCAACGCTTTAATACTTAGAGCTGAGGCGGCATTGAATGCAGCTGAAATAAACTACCAAATGGTAGCGACTTATAAAGGTGATCTAACTGCCGCTAAAAACCTGGTAAATTCAATAATTGCAGGTACAGATTATGCCGGTAAGATTCCTGGCACTGCCGATTCCCGCCTTATGACTGGTGTTCAGGTTGGTATTACAAACGGAAAAACATCCCTTGCAAACGAACAGGGCAATGCTGCTCTCTATAATGGAAGCATCAACCTGATAGGCAAAGATACCGTTTTATGCAATGAAATTCTGAAAGCACAAGCCCTGGTTGCTAAAACTGTTGAATTTGAGGATGCTAAATCCATTTTAAATGCAAACATTGAAACAGCTATTGGCGTTCTTACAAATACTGCATCCACCGCTACCGATGTCGATAATGCAATTAAAAAGCTTCAGAAAGATATTATAGCTTTTAATGCCGCGCTTGAGGCTGGCGATACCATCGTGAAAATCAAAAACCCCGATTTTACCACCGACTTTTCGAACTGGTCGAGCATTACCACCAGTGGTGCAATTTACCGGTCGGCACAGGGGGTTGATGGATCGCAGGCAATGACTCTCTGGAGCGGAGGAGCTTACCAAAGCATCACTACTCAAAGTATTAAGGGCTTACCTAAAGGGAAATATGTGATCACGGTAATGGCAAATGTGAGCAGCGATAACGATATTGCCTTCTTTGCAATAAACGGTGTCGATTCTGTTAAACTTCCTCTAACTAAAGATGGCGGCGGATTAAAGAAAAGAACCATACAGATTGACGTGGTAAACGACTCCATTAAATTCGGTATAAAAGGCAATACTTCCGAAAACTGGATACCCGCCGGGCAATGGGCTGTAATTGATAATTTCGAAGTAAAATGGTTGTCTAAAACAACTATCCAAAACCCCAGCTTTGATGCCAATAACCTGAACGGATGGACAAACGGTTCTACCCCTGCCGGTGCAGTATATCCAAGTGCACAGGGTGTTGACAACTCACCGGCAATGACAATGTGGAGCGGTTCGGCCTACAACCTTAAAGTTACACAGAACCTGAACCTGGCGAATGGTTTATACCAGGTAAGCACTAAAGCAACCCTGAGCAGTGATAACCATATTGCCCTATTTGCTTATAACGGAACAGATTCGGCCAAATTACCGCTTACTGCCGATGGTGGTGCAAAAATGGTGAAAAGGAAAATTCAGATTAAAGTTACCAATGGCACACTCGAATTCGGTATTAAAGGTACAGGTGCAGATAACCAGGTACCTGCCGGTCAATGGGGTGTTTTTGACGATTTCGAGGTTGTCCGTCTCCCAGATGTGGAAGTTGTAAATGCAAATTTCAGCAACGACCTTACCGGTTGGACAATTGCAGGCACCACTGGCGCAGCCTACATCGAAAATAAAGGAGTTGATGGTTCAAAAAGCGTTACATACTGGAACGGATCGGATTACAATATCAGCACTTCACAAATATTAAGCAGTCTCAGCCAGGGAGAATACGAACTCAGCGCAATGGCTATGGTTTCGGATGCTGCTGGTGCCAGTTTCAACTTTTCGCTACTAGCGGAGCCGAAGACAAAGATGTTCTGATGCCCTCACCTGGGTTG
>JAAUTT010000772.1 GCA_012031335.1 Bacteroidales bacterium
AAAACCAAATCCTTCTATTGTTTTGGTATTTGGTGGTTTTTATCAAGGGTAATTGTAACTTTTGCCAGCTCTTTTATTCGGGTCGATGGGTGTTTCTGTTCCCTTATCATCCTTTTTGCATCCGGTAACAACCTGCGTAATTAACGAGAATGCCAACAGGTAAATGGAAATTTTATTCATATAAATATGAGTTAGCTATAGTTTCGTATGCAAATGAGTATAATATGGGTTCTCACCCTTATTACAATTTTAAATTTCTTTTAGGCAGCTTATTATATGACAACCATAAGGGGAAATCTACTTATTCGAAATCGGATAAATTCCATTTTTCTTTCCATTGCAGCACTGGTTTGCCATTTTCGAACTGTACGGGTAACCATATGTATCTTCCATCGATGGCATTATCGGGTGTCCAGCGGTCGGCCATAAATATAAATGCATCCTTTTGCCATTTACCGGAAGCACAAAAGTACTCTGCGAATGAAAAGTCAACTCTGCATTCTGGCCAACACAGGGGTTTCCAAGTTCAGTCCAGTTTCCGAAAATGGAGTCGGCAACAGCCGAGCGTGCCGCATTGGGATCCCAACCTGTACAATCGGAAGCGAAGAGGTAATATTTCCCGTTATGCTTAAACATTGCCGGAGCTTCCATGTAGCGGTCGGAAAACAGGCGGATGTAATTACAGGAATACGAAAGGTAATCATCCGAAAGCCTTGAAATATGCAGGGTGCTGTTCTCTTCCGACGAATATAAATGATAAGCTGCTCCGTCATCATCCACAAAGAGGTTCATGTCGCGGGCCATCTGTCCGCCGGATAAATCTCTTCCCAGAATATTCAAGGTATCGGGATGTGCAGGTAAACAACCCTTTCCACCGCAATATTTGCTTTAATAGTATCGCTAACCGGTTTTTTATGATAATGTTGAACATTTATAGGCCAAAATCCGGCATTCGGGCGAAAGCTTTTCACAAAAGTGAAGGGTCCTTCCGGATTGTCACTTACCGCAACCCCGGAGCGGGCAGCATCGTATCCCTGTCCGTTTAACTCCAGGTGAAACCACATGACAAATTTTTGGTTTTCTCATTGTAAATCACCTTTGGACGCTCGAGGATACACCCTTTGGCAATGTCGTGGGTCGAATCGTTCTCTACCACTTTCAGGGCGATACCTTCGTTTTCCAGTTGTACAGGTCGGACGAAGAATAGCATCCCACACCCACATGAGCTCGGTTTCCAGCTTTTCCTTCGATTTTGTATTCGCCATACCAGTAATAAGTTCCATTATGATAGAGAATGCCACCACCATGGGCGTTAATGTGAACACCTGCTTCATCGGGCCATAGTTCGCCGGGAGAAAAGGAGCCGGTATCCGGTTTATTACAACTGATAGCAACAACCAACAACGAAAATATGGCACTGATTATCTTCTTCATAGCATTTTCTTTTGTTTGTAAAATAAATTAAACCTCCACCCAAATCTACAATTATTTCTTAAACATCATTGGAGCTACAAAACAGTGTTCAATCCTTCCGCCGAAGGAATAATTTAATGGATGTTATAACGATTAGAAAATTCTGGATGGATAATCATTAAATCCATAAAAATATCATAAGTAAATATTTAATCATGAAGTAGTTTGTTTATATATTATCTATTTATCACCGGGTTAAATAAGCTTAAGATAGATTTGGCCATCTTCGGTTTCGCTTGTGGTATACCTGCAAAGAAGCATACCGGAATCGCCAGCCATTTTGCCGACCGGACAGGAATTCCATTTTATCTGATGCCGACCGGCCTTTTGATAACCTTGGTGAACAACACTTATTTTTTTTCCGGAAAGATCAAAAATCTCGATGGCAACGTTGTTGTCAGTTTTCAGGTCATATTCAAAGGTTACCTCGCTGTTGAAGGGATTGGGATAAGCATGAAATAAAGCAGTTTTCCTGTTAACCGATTCAACTTTGTTGGGTTTGGAGTAAATCAAAAGGGTATCCGATCTGCCCACCAATCCACTTTTATCGGTAACCCTGGCACTGAGTTTAAGCTGTCCGCTGTAAATGTTATTAAAGGTAAGTGAATAGGGCGCTTTATAGCTTTCGCCTATCTTGTGCCACTTGTGAAAATATTCCACTTTATAGATATCTTCTGTGCCATCGGGATCGGTAACATTCACTGCTAATGGAACTTCTGTATGCTGCAACAATTCGGACGAAGGTTGCGTAAGGCTAACCACGGGCCTTTTGTTGGGAACAAAATCGACTGAGGCTGTGCTGCATAGAAATCCGAATATTGCGGCATTGAAGACTGTATTCTGGTGAATAGTAAATTCTGCGTTCATAGGACAGGTAGAATTACCAAACCAGCGTTCGTGGCCTGGCCAGGAACTAATTTCAGCCGGATAAATAGATTTATGAGCCCATTTCATATCCCAGGCACCCTGCCCGGTCGAATAACTCTCCACCCTCCATGGACCGTAAGGTGTCATGCCCGGAGCCATTTCTCCCTTGCCATTATACCATGAGTCCATGTGAAAAAGACGATGAGGCTGGCGAATACCCAAGCCTGTTACCCAGGTAGTGTTTAACGGATTGCAACCCAGAAAATAATCGGCAGTGGTATAAATACAGCCAAGATAAGTATTAGCCTTTGCAGCATCTGCGGTTTTGGTAAGTTTGTAACCCATCATCACCTCAAAACCCAGGGAGTGGTAGCTTGCCCCACCAACATGGGCATGGAATAATCTCCACCAAAACGACAGGCCCGACCACTGGCAACATTCACCAGATTATCGGCAGTACCAAGAACCGCAGCCTTGAGAAGACCATAGAGTGTATTATCAACCGGAATGCTATCGGGCATATTGGTATAAATATACGGTGCCCAGCGGGCTTCGTCCTTCAGATAAGTGCTGCTGCCAATGCCCGATACGTCGGTTTTTAACTGTTGATGGTAACTATCGTCTTCGGTTATCCTGTAAAGGCTTGCCGAGGCGTAAGCCCTGATTTCTTTCAGGCTGTGCTTTCCTTCATCGCCGGTTTTGGTATTGTTTTTAGCCCAGGTATAAGCTTCAACGGCTTCTTTTTTCCAATCGATGGAATCGGTAAATCCTCCTGTTTTAAGGCAGAAAGCCATTTGAGCTGCCAAAGCTGCATATTTATAGGTAGAATACGGATCTTCGCCCGAGACATACCACGTGCGGGTATTATCTTCCCAGGAGCCGCGGCCCGTTCCTTCCGGAGCCTCATCTTTTCCCCAAAGATCACCAAAAACACGCAAACCTAATCCGCCGGTTCCATATCCCATTTTCATGATTTCGTGCCGTGTACGATAGCCAAAACGAAGTAACCATCCGGCTTCATCCAGAATATCAGGGATGCCGTTTCCACTTTCAGGAATGTTGAGTTCGTTATCACGGAAATTGGCCGGTGCAATTTCCCAGGTAAACATAAGGAGTGCAGGTACAATAAGGTGCGTATAATACGCGTCCCAGT
>JAAUTT010000773.1 GCA_012031335.1 Bacteroidales bacterium
CTGCAGTAACTTTATTCGGATCAGGATGGGCATGGTTGGTAAAAAAACAAGATGGTTCACTCGAAATCGTTCAGGAACCGAATGCGGGCAATCCTCTGAAAAATGGTCTTACACCAATTCTTACCTGTGATGTTTGGGAACACGCTTATTATCTGGATTATCAGAATAAACGTCCCGACTTTGTAGAAGCATTCTGGAAACTTATCGACTGGAATGTTGTAAACTCGCGCTATTAAACATAATTGCCAGCAAAAACAAAAAATGGTTACTGATGTTTATTAACCGAACATCAGTAACCTCATGGATAATATACACTATATCGAAAACCGGGAGCGCCTTCCACGCTGGATGAAATCACCACTGCCTGCCGGTGAAAAATACTCCCGAGTACGAAATCTGATTCGGGAAGATAATCTCCACACAATATGTACAAGCGGTAATTGCCCCAATAAAGGGGAATGTTGGAGTGCAGGTACAGCCAGTTTTATGATACTTGGCGATAAATGCACCCGCGATTGTAAATTCTGCCAGGTTAAAACTTTGCTCCCCGATCCTGTTGATTGGGAGGAACCACAACGCTTAGCAAATACAATTAAAAAACTTCAGTTAAAACATTGTGTTATAACCTCGGTTGCCCGGGACGATATTGAAGATGGAGGGGCACGGTTTTGGGCTCTCACCATTCGTACCATCAAAAGAATTAATCCGGGAACAACCATGGAAGTTTTAATTCCCGATTTTCATGGACGCTTTGAACTAATTCAGAAAATTATTACGGAAGGACCCGAAGTCATTTCTCATAATATTGAAACAGTAAAACGCTTGTCGCCTAAAATACGGAATATGTTTACCTATAGGCAAAGTTTGGAAGTTCTGCGATATATTTCCAAATCAGGTATTGTTACCAAATCTGGTTTTATGCTTGGTTTGGGAGAAACTGAATCGGAAATTCTCGAAACTATTAATGAGTTAAGATTGACTGGAGTAAATGTTTTAACAATTGGTCAATATTTGAGACCTTCTCAACAACATGCCGAGGTTGTCAACTATATTCATCCCGAAAAATTCGATGAATATCGTATATATGCTCTCAGTAAAGGTTTTACTCATGTGGAAAGTGGGCCATTGGTACGATCATCTTATCATGCCGAGAGACATGTAAATACTGTGAATTCTGAAGTTTCGCTGTAAATTATTATAAAAATCGGGGAGGGGGCTGTAAAGGAATTCATTTTATTATATTTGCCCAAATTTTCGATGTATGGAATTTCAGGAAAACAGCAAAACTTATTATTCCCCCATGCATACTGCCGAACATATTCTCAACCAGACAATGGACAGGATGTTCGGATGTGGGCGTTCTTTTAACAGTCATATCGAGCGAAAAAAATCGAAATGCGACTACCGTATTAACAGACCTCTTACGGACGATGAAATTAATATTATTGAAAGTAAAGTAAACGAAATAATTAGCAGCAACGCCAATGTTACAGAGGAGTTTGTAAGCCTTTCCGAAGCCAGGGGTAAATATAATTTATCAAAACTTCCGGATGAATCTATAGAAACAATTCGGATTGTTAAGGTTGGTGATTACGATGCCTGCCCTTGCAGCGGTGTACATGTGTCAAATACCTCCGAAATCCCTCCTTTTAAAATAGCTTCAGCATCCTTTGAGAACGGTGCTGTTAGGCTTCGGTTTAAACTTTTATAAGAAATATAGCTGTGGAACAAAAAAGTGTATTCAGATATTTTGATGTGTTAATGGCTATGTTTGTAGCTGTATTGCTAATTTCCAATATTGCATCAACAAAAATTTTAACATTATGGGAATTCACATTTGACGGAGGAACTATATTATTTCCATTGAGCTACATATTTGGTGATATTTTAACCGAAGTATACGGTTACCGCAATAGCCGAAAAGTTATATGGACCGGTTTCTTTCTGGCACTTCTTATGTCGCTGGTATTATGGATCGTTCAAATACTTCCACCAGCTGCCGATTGGACAAATCAGGCGGCATTCGATTCTATCCTTGGTTTTATTCCCCGTATTGTTGTTGCCAGTTTGCTGGCCTTTATCGCAGGAGAATTTTCGAATTCTTACATTCTTTCTCGTTTAAAAATAAGAACTAAAGGAAAATACTTGTGGTTACGTACCATAAGTTCGACTTTAATTGGTGAGGGTATCGATACTGCCATTTTTTGTTTTGTTGCCTTTTACGGAATTCTTCCCACTGATTTACTCCTGTCGGTAATAATTTCGAACTATATTTTAAATGTCTGGTCGAAATTTTACTCACTCCCGTAACCTATAAAGTAGTTGGCTTTTTGAAAAGAGAGGAAGGCGTTGATTATTATGATCATGGGATAAATTACAATCCTTTCAGTATTTTTTTCAAGAAATCTTAACAGGAATTCTGAAACAGATTTTGGTTCCGTGTGGATTACTGTATTCGATCCATAAACGACCATTAAGCAGTTTTACAAAACCGCTGGTAAGAGCAAGTCCGAGTCCTATTCCACTATTTTCATTACTTATATCTGGATCGGAAAGCATAAAGGTTTTAGTTATAAGTTCCTGTTTTTCTGCTGCTATACCCATACCGGTATCTATAACGTAATATTCAATCATCTGCTGTTTCACTTCATATCCAAATACGATTTCGCCCGCACCTGTAAATTTAATGGCATTCGACAGCAGGTTTGTTAAAATGTATTCAAGTTTTTCAGGATCAGTACCCATCCATACGTCATGTTCAGGAAACTTTCCCCTGAGTTGCACCAACCTGTCCTTTTTCAAATACTCGAGTTCAGTCTGATAACGTTTTTGAACTTTTTTCATTAGTTCATTTAACGAGAAATTGCTGATATTCAATTGCGTTTGACCCTCCTGAAGTTTGGATATTTCAATGATATTTCCTATGAACTGCAGGAGATGCGAACTTTGCTCATTAACAATAGAAAGAAATTTTTTCTCTTTTTTCATCATCCAGGTTTCGGTTTTTCAATAAATCCACAAAGCCAAGGATACTGTTCAATGGTGTTCTGAGGTAGTGCGACATATTCGACAGGAATGCCGATTTAAGTTTGTCGGATTCTTCAGCTTTTAATTTGGCTTTTTCGAGTTCCCGCAAAATCTGATTTCTTTTGCTAAGCTCCTTCCTGATTAACAGAAAAAGCAGAATACCTGTAACAAAAACATAAAACCAACCTTTAAATACCTCGACTTTTTTGATTAAATCAGCATCGGTAATCAAAATCCGCATAGCCTTATCTGAATACAAAATCCATAATGCTCCTAAAACAACATAAATCAAAGGAATTTTAAAATCAGAAGGTAATTTGAATTTGCGTAATCCCATAATTATGATTATTTTATATTTTCCAGCAGTTTTGGATATCAGTTAAAATCATGGTATATATATATGTTTATCCAAGTTACGGAAAATATTAAAGCGGTATTATTAAAAAAGTACTAGAATTCAAA
>JAAUTT010000774.1 GCA_012031335.1 Bacteroidales bacterium
ACAAAACCCAGCCACTGATCGTAACGGAGGTTATCCACGATAATCATAAAAAGTGTATCGTTATCTTTCAGGAGTGGAAAACATTTTTCTTTGAAGAGGTTAGGGGAGAGAAGCGGTTTTTTCTCCCTTGTCCTGAAACCAGTTAACATAGTTTTTTTTGATATACTTGGTGAAATTGGTGTTAGCCTCTTCCTTCTGATATTTCAAAACAGGAGTAAGTTCGCTGTTTTGCAACGATTCAATTTCAAGTTCCCAGTAAACAAGCTTTTTGTATACATCCACCCCAGTCGTTAAAAGTTGCTGCCATTTGAATCTGGTTGCTTAACCGGTTAAATTCGGCCTGATATGCCGAAGTTGTTTTTTCACTAACAAGTTTGCGGTGTTCGGTGATTTTTTTTATCGACAAAAGAATCTGATTAGGGTTTACAGGTTTTATGAGATAATCAGCAATTTTGCCTCCAATGGCCTTTTCCATGATATTCTCTTCCTCGTTTTTGGTAATCATCACCACCGGAATATCGGGCTGTATGGCCTTTATCCTGTCCAAAACCTGCAGTCCGCTTAATCCCGGCATATGTTCGTCGAGTAAAACCAGGTCGTAACTTCCGGTACTGATATTATCGATAGCATCAGCACCATTGGTAACCGAGGTAACATCATACCCCTTATCTTTCAGAAAAATGATGTATGGTTTTAACAGGTCAATTTCATCATCAGCCCACAGTATATTAATATTTTTCATCGATTTCTCTTTAGATTCAATAACAATGTAACAATAATTGCCAGCTTTATGCCTTCATTGCAATAACTCATTTTTTTCGTAAAAAGTATTTTATGTTTAAAACCGGGTGACAACGATATTATGCAAACACCTTAAAAGGATTGACATAATAAAATTCCACCAGTTGTCTTTTAACCGGGGATTTATTTTCATTCTTTATGGTAAAAACTCCGTATGCTGATTTACAGGCGCTAAACTTCTTTATTCCTCACAGCCAAACCATAAGCTTTATCATAAAATTTTCCGAGTTTGCTCCAGTCGAATTGTACTGAGGTAGCCTCAACTTTATTTCGTTGCATAATCCTGTCTCTTCGGTTCATTTTCACAAAATCGAAAAGAATATTTGCCAGGTTTTCGGCTGATTCGTGAAAGGTTTTGTGTTTACGTTTCAGCACATAAATGCCCGATTTATCGCTTTCGGGAATAGTGGAATCCACGTACGAACCAAAGCCTGCAAGATCGCTTGTAACGGAAGGGATGCCCGAGGCTATGCATTCCAGTGGTGTGTATCCCCACGGCTCATAATAACTGGGGAAAATGCCCATGTGACAACCCCTGATAAACTGGTAATATTCCATCCGGAAGAGGGGATTGGAAGTGGCTACAAAATCGGGGTGATATACTACTTTAACCTTATCCTGAGGCAGGTTCATCAGGCCATTGTAGTTCAGGTAATTTACAATCGGGTCTGCATGTTCGTTCACAAGGTTGTGTGTAACAATGGAGGGCAGTCGTTTTGTGCGCCACGACTGATAGTTGGTTCTCAACCTCAGTACCATGTAGTCGTCGAGTAACTGGTTGAGGTCGGGCATGGCGAACCCCTTTTCGTTGGAAGTGATGGAGTAAAACATTTTCTGGGATATATTTCCCTGCAGCTGCTCGCAGTTTCTCAGAATTTCCTCCATAAGGGCTTTGGACTGCAATACATCGGCATTGATGGAAGTGTAAGGGTTACGCGTAATGATAAAGGTAACCACTGTTATATCCAATTTGGCCTGTTTCATTTTCCGGTTAAGCCTGTTAAGCGTTTCCAGGGTAAGGTCGTAACCTTTGTTGTTATATTCGAACCGTCCGGAGGTGAAAAAGTATAATGTTTTATCCAGGTTAAAGGAATAACTCTGGAAAAAATGACCCATCACAAATTCGTTAATTTTCTCTTTATAAAATCTGTGCAGGTTCTGAAACTCGTGCATGGCTTCAAACCTGTCGATATTCAATCCGTTGGGCAACACCACATCCGGTTTTCGACCGAGGAAAACGATACATTCGGGTACTGTTATTTCGGATACGGTGGTGAAAACATGTGCGCCATGTGCCGCGGCTCTTTCAATTTCAACAATATGCTGCACCATAAAATGACTGGCTTCGTAGCTCCAGTTGTAGTTGGGAAGGTTGTCGTAAAACCCCGGATCGTTCATGGCGAGGTAACGACCCAGCAGAGTAGCGTGTGTAGTAAAAACAATTTTTACCGGTAAGCGGTCGCGTCGCATGTTTGGAATTGGGGTGCCAGCCATCCATTCGTGAAAATGGGCAATCATCTTTTCCCTTTGGAATATTTGGCTGAGAATAGTCCAAAAAACTGGTGCACCAGGTGTCCGAATGCAATAACCTGGTCGTTAAGATCGTCCTGTGCGGGAGAGGATATTTTATGATTTTCCCAGAGAAAGTATTTAATTTCGGCCAGGGACGGAAACGAAGAAAAGGGATCGAAGAGAATAACGCGCGGGCGCCCAGCAATAAGCCATTGCCCATAGTAGACCTTGAATCCCAGCGCATTCATTTCCTCAACAGTTTGGGCCATGGGGTCGGTAGGATCGTAAATAGGTTCAAAGGTACTGGCAGCCTTTTTTTCGAAGTAAGGACCCAGCAGGATATAGTTTTCTTTTTTCCATTTTTCGAGCACCGATGGTACTTTGGATTGGATAACAGTGAATATTCCGCCAACCTGATTACAAACTTCCCAGGCAACTTCAAACAGATAAGTTCCCGACATTTCATCGTTGGTGATTTTCTTAATATAGGTACCTAAAATCGGGTGCTGACGTTCATTCGGGTTTTCCTTTTCCATGTCGCTTCAGTTTATATCCTCACAAGGACGAGTTAGTAGTTATATTTCATCTACAAAAGATGGGATAATATAGTAAATCATTCCTTAATCCTGTTGTAATTAAAACATTTTTCTTCCTGTTTTGGAGCAGAAAGAAAAATGTTTTTTTTGTAAGGCTGATATTATTTACCGGAGCGGGCTATTTCGAGTGCTTTGTTTGTGGTGTAGTATTTGGCGAGCATGTTGGGAACTTCCCAGGCTGGCAGTTTTCCGTCTTTAAGATATTGCAGGTAACGTTGGGTAACTTCAGCAAAATGTGCTTCATGTCCTATTTTGTATTTCTCCGGAATAATTACTTCCCATGCATTTCCTGCTTTCTTAAGTTCAACCCCATCGAACTTTTCCTGTATTTTTTTATTTCGGCAGTCAGCGTTTGAGCAAACATGGTGGTATCAGTTCCGGTAACGGGTTCGATATACAAGGTAGGTTTATAATTCTGTTCGGCACCCTGGCGAATAATCAGGTTAGCTTTTGTTCCGCGCATGATAGAGTAATGGGTATCGCCGGCACCTTCAGGAGCTTTAAAATTCCATATTACCGATACTTTGGCATGTATCCCTTTGATAGTGTAATTAATTTCGCCATTGGCATAAACATTT
>JAAUTT010000775.1 GCA_012031335.1 Bacteroidales bacterium
AACTGCTCGACATTGGAGATTTTATTGAATTAGCGGATATGTTTTCGTAACCCAGATGGGCGAAACTTCTATTCATGTTAAAGAATTGAAGGTTCTCAGTAAATCATTAAGGGTATTGCCCATTGTAAAAGAAAAAGACGGTAAACTTTTCGATGCCATTACCGATCCCGAATTCCGCTACCGTCAGCGCTATGTCGACCTTGTAGTTAATCCGGGTATTAAAGATGTTTTCATCAAACGATCAAAAATCATCAACACCTTACGCGATTTTTACAATTCGAAGGGATATCTTGAAGTGGAGACTCCAATTCTTCAGCCAATCCCCGGTGGAGCAACCGCACGCCCATTCATCACCCATCATAATGCTTTGGACATACCCTTGTATCTTCGGATTGCGAATGAGCTTTATCTAAAACGACTTATTGTTGGCGGTTTCGATGGAGTTTATGAATTTGCCAAAGATTTCCGCAATGAAGGAATGGATCGCACCCATAATCCGGAATTTACCGTCATGGAAATTTATGTTGCCTATAAGGATTACAACTGGATGATGGATTTTACCGAAGAAATGCTTGAAAAGGTAGCTATTGCATTGCATGGTACTACACAGGTACCTTTGGGCGATAAAGTAATCGACTTCAAGCGTCCGTTCAAAAGAATTACCATGATTGATGCCATCCTGGAACATACAGGTTTCGACATTCATGGAATGGATGAAGATCAGCTAAGAGAAGTTTGCAAAAAACTAAACATAGAAGTGACCCCATCCATGGGTAAAGGGAAACTGATTGATGAAATCTTTGGCGAAAAATGTGAGGCTAGTTATGTTCAGCCGACATTTATCATGGATTACCCCGTTGAGATGTCGCCTCTATGTAAAAAACATCGAAATAATCCCGAGCTTACAGAGCGTTTCGAGCTAATGGTGAATGGCAAAGAATTATGTAATGCCTATACAGAGCTAAACGACCCTATCGACCAGTATGAGCGGTTCAGGGATCAGCTTACCCTTTCGGAAAAAGGCGATGATGAGGCCATGTTTATCGACCTCGATTTTGTTAGAGCTCTCGAATATGGCATGCCCCCTACCTCAGGAATGGGAATGGGTATCGACCGTTTAACTATGATCATGACCAACCAGTCGAGCATTCAGGATGTACTGTTCTTCCCTCAGATGAGACCTGAGAAAAACACAAAAAGGAAGACGATACCGATGCTTTTAAAGCTATGGGAATACCTCAGGATTGGATTACCGTAATCCAAAAATGGGAATTACCGCCGATGGTTTAAAAACCTTAAGTCCGGGAAAACTACATAACGATTTATGCGGTTTTAATAAAAAAAATAAGCTTGGATTTACCAATCCCTCGCAAGATGAGGTAAAAGCCTGGTTTGGAAACTAGTTTTTGTATAAAAGCAGGAATTTTGTAATTTGGTTTAAAACAGAAGGATGAAGGAAGACGCGAAAGTTGCTGTTATTGGTGGAGGGAGCTGGGCTACAGCCCTGGCTCATATCGTTCTTCAGAACAGAAAAAATATCAATTGGTATATTTATGAAAAAGAAATTATTGAACACCTTCAAACGCATAAGCATAATCCACAATATCTCAGTTCGCTGATATTTAATCCTCAGCAAATTACCTTTTATAACGATATTCAGCAAATTATCCGGGATTCTGATGTCATTCTAATGGTTGTGCCATCGGCATATATTAAAACCACCATGGGGAAGGAAGACATCGATTTTAGCGGTAAAATATTTATAAGCGCAGTAAAGGGAATTATTCCGGACGAAAACCTCACTATCACCCAATATTTCGGAAAGCGATATAATATTCCTGATGAGAAGCTTTTGGTTGTATCGGGTCCCAGCCATGCCGAAGAGGTTGCGATGCAACGGCTCACATACTTAACAGTGGGTTGCAGTGACACCCAGCTTGCCAGTAAAGTTTCGGATATTATCAGGTGCAGCTTCGTTAAGACCATCATATCGCACGATGTTACAGGTATAGAATATGTGGCCGTGTTAAAAAATATTTATGCCCTGGCTACTGGTATAGCCCATGGATTAGGATACGGCGATAATTTTATTGCTGTTCTGGTTGCAAATGCTGTAAGAGAAATGAAAAGATTTTTGAATAAAGCATACAAAGGTTCTACCAAACGAAAGATTCACCACAGTGTTTATCTGGGCGATTTATTGGTAACAGCATATTCGCAATTCAGCCGTAATCGTACTTTTGGCACAATGATAGGTAAGGGCTATTCAGTAAAGTCTACCATGCTCGAAATGAATATGGTAGCCGAGGGATATTATGCTGTTGCCTGTATAAAAGAAATAAATAAGGAATACCAGATAAACATGCCTATCACAGATGCTGTTTATAATATATTATATGAGAAATTTTCTCCTTCAATTGAAATGAGGATATTAACAGATAAGCTTCAGTAAAAATAAAGAGTTACATTTAGTTTCACCCAAAAATTTGCACCATGTTAAACATTGTTTTATTCGGCCCTCCGGGTTCAGGAAAAGGTACTCAAAGCACCACCCTAATTGAAAAATACAAACTGGTTCATTTATCAACCGGAGATATTCTCAGAGGTGAAATTGCCGGTCAAACCCCACTTGGATTGGAGGCCAAGAAGAAAATGGATAAGGGAGAACTGGTTCCCGATGAAGTTGTAATTGGCATGATTGGAAACAAGCTTGCTGCCAATCCATCAGCAAATGGCTTTATCTTCGACGGATTTCCCCGCACCACTGCCCAGGCTGAAGCGCTCGATAATCTGTTGAAAGGAAAAGGAACAGCAATTACCTTAATGCTGGCCCTCGACGTTGAGAAAGATGAGTTGGTAAAACGTTTGCTAAACCGAGGAAAAGATTCAGGACGTGCCGATGATCAGAATATTGACGTTATCGAGAACCGCATTGCTGTTTATAACAAGGAAACAGCAGTAGTTGCCGATTATTACAAAAAACAGGATAAATTTCATCTCATTCCTGGCATGGGAGATGTTTCGGAGATATTTTCCCGCCTATGCGCAGCAATTGACAAAGTTAAGAACTAGGATACCCAATGTCGGATACCAATTTTGTAGATTATATTAAAATTTTTGTGCGTTCCGGAAACGGAGGCGCCGGTTCGGTTCATTTCCGCCGCGAGAAGTTCGTCGAGTTCGGCGGAGATCGCTTCCGCTCGGAGCGGGTCCACCGCGCCGGTGACAACAAGATCGACATCCGAACGGTCCGAGTGCGTGCCCTTGGCTCTCGATCCGAACAGGGTGGCGGAAGAGACCTCTGGATGACGCCTGAAGACGTCCTGAATGAGGGCCATCTCACGGGGCGGCAAGGGAGGTGGCTTCACTTCTGACTCTCCTGGTGGAAAAACTCATGGAGCGACTCCATGGCTGGCAGGTATCGAGAGGCGATGGCTTCAACCGCTTTTTCAAAGCTCGCGAAGTTGTAGGTGTGGGA
>JAAUTT010000776.1 GCA_012031335.1 Bacteroidales bacterium
GCTAATAATATAAATTTAAAAAACTGCATGAACCTATGTTTCTGAAATCAAATATTGAAAAATATTATAACAAGTCAATCCTGAAAAGTTAAGAGTATGTTAGAATTTTTTTAACTGGATACTGGATTGTTCACTAATTAATATTTCTTTCTTAATCAAAATATTTTCGACCAACAAAACAATAGATGGGTAACCTGCGTTAATCCCGAAAGGTCAAATTCGAGCAGTATGAAAGCTTTAATTACAGGTGCTTCAAGTGGAATAGGGGAGGCATTTGCCACGAAATTTGCACAGCTGGGTTACGACCTTATCCTTACCGGCAGGCGTATGGAACTGCTCAATAGTATAGCTGTCCGGTTAAACGATCAGTATAAGATCATGGTTGAAGTTGTAAGGGTAGATCTTGAAAGTGAGCACGACCTTGACCAACTCGTTCTTAAAATTAAAGAAACTAACCATTTGGAAGTTTTGGTCAACAATGGCGGGTATGGCGCTCCTGATCAATTTTTGAAGGGAGAGTACAGAAATCATGAGAAGATGGTGAAAGTGCATGTGCTGGCTCCCATGAAGCTTATTTATGCTGCTCTTCCTGCCATGTTGCAACACAATAAGGGTATCATAATTAACGTTTCTTCGCTTAGCGCCAATACCCCATTGGCAACAGGGGCGCTATACAGTGCAACAAAGTCGTTTTTGAGAATGTTTACCGAATCTCTGTACCTCGAAAACGAAAATTCTGAAATCCTGTTTCAGGTGTTGTGTCCCGGGTTCACTAAAACAGATTTTCATAATAAGCTGGGCTGGGATAAATCTTTTGAGAAGAGTCGGGGTATCATCCGTTGGTCAACTCCCGAAAAGGTGGTGGAAACTTCCCTGCAAAGTCTCAAAAAAGGCAAAGTATTATGTATTCCTGGTTTCTGGAATAAGGTGATATGGCAGATGGCCGATATCATGCCTAAAACCTTGTATTATAAAATCATTTCCAGGGAAAGTAACCGTGAATTAAAAAAACATTTGAAACTTAAATATGACAGCTATTAATTCCTCCGGTATTGATAATGAATCTCCCCTGATTAACCAAAGTTATCTGCTCGAAAAGTTTCCGGGGAAAGGTGGATGGACATTTGCCCGGATCCCCGAAATTCTTCCCGACAGAAAAGCTCATTTTGGCTGGGTTAAAGTTAAAGGAACCATCGACGGATATAAAATTTCGAAATACCACCTGATGCCAATGGGTAACGGAAGTTTATTTTTACCGGTTAAAGCCGAAATTCGCAAGAAGATTAAGAAACAGGAGGGTGATTATGTGCATGTTATTCTTTATCCTGATAACGAACCCCTTGAAGTGCCCGAAGAAATGATGCTGTGTCTCCATGACGAACCCGAGGCCCTCGCGTTTTTCAATACACTTTCCGAAAGCGAACAGAAATATTACATTCAATGGATCTATTCGGCAAAAACCGAAGATACCAAAATTGAACGACTGGCTAAATCCATTAACAGACTACAGCAGAAACTGAAGATGTATGATATTCAGAGCACTTAATGATGCATCGCTGCATATGAGCTACCGCAGAATTCCATTTTATTACCGGAATGGATGTTACGATTTTGAAAAATAGCGTATCATTGTCGTTTAAATTTAATGATATGTCCAAATTTCAATTAACCCGCCGGGTATTGCTTGTTCAGCTTATACCAATTTTTATGGCCTGCAATTCTGCAAATAAAAGTATACCCGAAACATTCAATGCAAACCATTATATTTCAACTTTCGACAGTTGTTTCCGCGAGGGTATCCTCCGGGCATGGTATCCAACAGCAATAGATTCCACCGATGGAGGTTATCTCAGTAATCTTTCCTACAATTGGGAGGCTGGCACCCGGCAACCTAAAATGCTGGTTACGCAAAGCCGTCATGTTTGGACAAGCTCCCAGGCTGCCCTTTTTTATGGTGATACGGCTTATACCCGGTATGCCCGTCATGGGATCCGGTTTCTCGTAAATCAAATGTGGGACAATACCTATGGCGGTTTTTTCAACCTTCGTTCGAAGGAAGGTGGATTTATTGACGAATCCTACAAAAACGAAAAAAGGGCCTATGGCAATACCTTTGCTATATATGGATTGGTTTCGTGGTACAATCTTACCAAAGATACTACTGCGCTGGGCTATGCCAGAAGAACATTTCTCTGGCTTGACAAACATAGTCACGATAAAGAATACGGCGGGTATGTCGATGCCATGGATCAGAAAGGAAACTGGATCAGGGATAAGCAGGGCAGTGCCTGGAAAGATTATAACTCAACCATTCATCTTCTCGAAGCGTTTACCGAATTGTACAAGGTTTGGCCCGATACCCTCGTAAAAACCCGCCTGAACGAATTGCTTGTAATTGTAAGAGATGCTTTTGTAAATCCGCGTTGGTTACCTTAATTTGAATTTCACTGAGGACTGGAAACTTGTTACAAACCGCGATTCGGCCAAAGATGTAATTTATCAGCGTCGGTTTATCGATCATATTTCTTTTGGTCATGATGTGGAAACCGCTTTTCTTCTTCTGGAGGCCTCCCATGCACTGGGAATTGAACAGGATACATTAACCCTGAAAGTTGCCCGGAAGCTGGTAGATCATTCACTTGCCAATGGTTTTGATAATGAAACGGGCGGTTTTTACGGGGAAGGGTATTATTTTCCTGATGCAGATACTATTACCATATTGGAGAAAGATGCTCAGTGGTGGGTGCAGGCTGAGGGGCTGAATGCTCTTTTGCTCATGGCCAAAATCTTTCCCGAAGAACCAAATTATCTCCATAATTTTCAAAAAATATGGAAGTATATCGACACCAATCTTATCGACAAGGAATATGGAGATTGGTATTTTCATGGTCTGAACCACCACCCCGAAGCAAAAACAGCTCCCAAATCCAGCATCTGGAAAGCTAACTACCATAATGGCAGAGCACTGATGAACTGTATCCGTTTGCTCAGGGATGAGAGCGAGGTAGCAAACCATTTCCGGGAGTTATCGGACAGCATAAACCAAAAACCGGAATAGAAAGTTTAACCATTACAGCTATAAACCAAGCCAAGTTCACATGTTGATCTCATAATAAAGATATTAGTTAATAAAGAAGTTTAAGCTCTGTACGTTAGTTTAAGTCGCTCAATATCGCTTTTATACACTGCAACTTTAGTTTTGAATTCCTCTTTCTGCTCAATTTCCCCGAATTCCGTCAGAAGCTGTTCCTGTTCGGTATCGGATAATACCTTATCGGCCATACGGAAGAGAACATTGTTTTCCTTGGCAATGTGCGATTTAAGCAGTTGACTGTAACCCAGCATATTTTCATAAACCATGTTTAGGGCTTCAGTATCACCTGCTGAAAATTGTTTTATCCCTGCATCCATGGCTCCAACAAATTTTCGTCCCTCATCATGGTCGCTCAACATAACGGCTATAGGACCTTGTTCT
>JAAUTT010000777.1 GCA_012031335.1 Bacteroidales bacterium
GTACGATTGGCCAACAGAAAGGCTCATTGTTATTAGTGTTAGAAATATAAACAATTGAAAATGTTTCATATTTACAGAGTTAGTTAAAAAAAAATGGCTGCTCAAAGGAAAATAATAAAGATAATGTAATTTTGAGCAAAATTGAACTCATATGTTGTCGGACAACAAAATATCAAAAGGTGGAATAATAGGCGCGGTAGCAGGTTTGCTTACATCGCTGCTTTTCATAAACATTCCGATTCGACAGGAAAAAGAGCTGTGAAATCAGGTGCATTAGGTGCTGCCGGCTACTTTTTAGGTGCTTTTGCGGAAAAAAAAATTTAAGGAAAAGAAAAAGGAATGATCCTTTACCAGACGTCCCTTATTTTGGGCTAGTTTAGCAATATAAAGAATATTTGTTGAGTGTCTGTAACAAAATATGTTAATCTTGCAGATCGCGCTTTAATTGAACCATTTTAATGGCAGTAACAGCTGCTTCGTCTCCCTTGTTACCGTGTTTACCACCCGCGCGATCCTCAGCTTGTTCCATTGTATTCGTGGTTAATACTCCGAAAATAACCGGAATATTAAATTTAATATTCAGTTCGGTTATGCCATAGGCAATTCCCTGGCAGATATAATTAAATGGGGAGTTTCGCCCTGGATTACACATCCGAGACAAATTACTGCATTCAAATTTTTTTGTGCCAGTAACTGAGCTCCCAGAGTAAGTTCGAAACTGCCCGGAACCTGACTTACAATAATATCATCCTCCTGAACTCCATGTTTTAAAAGGGTTTCAATGGCCCCATCTCTTAAAGCATATGTAACCTTGTCGTTCCAATCCGAAACAACTATTCCGAAACGCATCCCTTTGGCATTTGGTACCAGAGCAGCATTGTAGGATGATAAATTTTAAATTTTGTTGCCATACCTGTTCTTTAAATAAAAAAGTCCGGCTCGCACCGGACAAATTTTAGTAGTGTTAGCTCAGAAGTGTTATTTTTTTAAATTTCCTTTAATCTCAGCACGTGTGATATATTTTTCAATCTGCCTTGCTTCCGAAGATTTCGAAAATTCCTTTTCGATACGTGAATAAGTATCAACAGCTTTCTTATAATCTCCTTTTTCTTCGAGTAAAATACCGGCTCTCATTAAATAAATAGGCGATGTAAGATCGTTTTTAACATTATCAGCTGCCCTGAAATAATATTTTATAGCATCATCGGTTTTGCCAAGTTCAGCATAAGCATCTCCAATTCCACCCAAAGCAACATTGGATACAAGTTTATCGTCCGAATCGAATTTTTCCAGATAAGTGATGGCATTATTGAAATCGCCAAGGTTTAGATAGCATATCCCAGCATAGCATTTAGCCAGATTTGCAGCTTTGGTAAAACCATATTCATCAATAATTTCAAGGAAACCCGGATATATTCCATTTCCATTTAAGGCCAGTTTAAACGAGTCTTTTTCAAAATATTGCTCAGCAACGTACATCTGATTGATAGCTTTACTTTCGCGAGGCCCCATATATAATTTTGTGAAAGCGATATAAATAAGTACTATAGCCAGAATACCGCCAAAAATAATGGAAAGGCTCTTCCTGTTTTCTTCGATATACCTTTCGGTTTTTGTTAATGCACTTTCAATGCTTTCAACTTTTTGCTCGGCAGTTGATTCCTTCTTCTCTTTAACCATTGTTTTTTTATTTTATTTTTGAAAAAGCAATCGCAAAGGTAATTTTTTTTGGATAAAACAAAAAATTCTGTTCAATTTTTTTGAAAGTATTATTATCAGAGTTACCTGAGAGGTATTTTATAAAAATACAACGCCCCGAAATTTTGCCATTCCGAAGCGTTGGAAACCTACAATAAAACGTATCAACTAAAACCTAACTTGTAGTATCCTTTTCCTTATCCTTTTTTTATGCATGACTATGTGCCTGTTTTTAAATTCCCGATTTGCATATAATTCAGGATGAAATGTTTTTACCATAATTTCAGTTTTAATTTTTTTGAATTCTTTATTTACAATAAAAATGAACTTCAAGCATAAAATATCTGAAATTTGTATGTAACCATTTGCTCTTATCGAAGTAACCCCAATAGAAACATAATTAGAGTGGAATTAACAGACGAAATAATTATGCAGCAGGTGAAGGACGGAAACCTCCGTGAAATGGCCGAGCTTTTTGAGCGATACCATGTGAAGTTGTATAATTTCTTTCTGAAACTTACCGGAGACAGGAATATTAGTCAGGATTTGACCCAGAACCTGTTTTACAGGCTTATAAAATACCGTCATACTTTCCGCGAAGGGTATAGTTTTAAATCGTGGATTTATCAGATGGCCAGGAATATACATATCGATTACTGTAAACAGTATCGCAAACAGGCCGGAAATTTTAAGCTTGTGGAAGAGCACGATGAACATATTCCTGAGCCGGAAGAAATTTTTACTGAAGATGATTTTGGTAAACTCGACAAAGCTCTTCTCCAATTGGGCGATGAACAGCGCGAAATAATTATACTGAGCCGTTTTCAGGGATTGAAGTATGAGGAAATCTCAAAAATAAACAATATGTCGGTAGCTGCTATTAAAGTCCAGGTTCATAGGGCCATTAAACAGTTGAAGTCATTATATTTTAAACATGCATAAATTTATGACCATGAATTGCGAAGAAACGATAACGAAAATGATTGATTACCTCGATGGTAACCTGAATACCCAGGAAATCGCCCAGGTGGAGAAGCATCTGGAATCGTGCGAAAGTTGCATGAATGAGATTCGCGATCTGCAGCTTATGACCAGGGAAATTTCAGCAGTAAATATGGAAACGCCCGACAATAGTTTAAGCGCTAATTTTTATCATATGTTACATGTTGAAGCGGAAAAACAAGAAATACAGGGAATTACACATCGGAATCCGGTTTTGAAAAAGTTTTTTTTATCGTATTCGAAATTTGCGGCAGGATTAGCATTACTGATTGCAGGAACTTTCCTTGGAATGATTTTAAACCCTTTATTAAACGATAACAGGCATTCTGAGCTTAATCAGTTAAGAACTGAAGTACAGTCGATGAAAGAGATTGTGATGATGAATATGTTGAGTCAGGAATCTCCCAGCGAACGTATTAAGGCTGTGAATTATGCCGAAGAGATAGCCATGCCTAACGACCAGATAATTGAGGCGCTTGTAAAAACTCTCAATACCGATAAAAATGTAAATGTTCGCATGGCTGCTGCCTATTCGCTTTCGAAATTTACCCATCGTAAAACGGTTGTCGATTCACTGGTAAAATCGCTCGAAAAGCAATCGGATCCGATAATTCAAGTGGTTTTAATGGATATATTAGTGCAGAAACGCGAGCAAAGCGCAAGTAAAACCCATGCAAAAAATTATATCCAACGAGCATACAATGAAGGAAGTAAAAGATGTTGCACGTAAAAATATACAGGTCCTGCTATAAAGTTGAATCTAACAATTATCCAG
>JAAUTT010000778.1 GCA_012031335.1 Bacteroidales bacterium
AGCACCGAACCGCCTATAAAAACGGTATCACCGATTGCATGACAGCTATAGTCGAAGGGGAAACTCGTTTGTAAAAGAGATCCAGGAAAACCAAATCAAACAATTGGATGAAGACATCCTAAAAGTTGAGGACGAAATGCACAATGTGATTAAAAGCGATGCACCAATGCTTAAAAACTATGATCTTGCAATAACAGTCAAAGGCATTGGGAAGATCAATGCTTTTTATTTTATTGCCTACACGGCCAATTTTACCTTGTTTGCCTCATCGCGGGCATATGCCTGTTATTGCGGAATTGCCCCATTTGAAAATTCATCGGGAACAATAAAAGGCAAGTCAAGAGTCCACCACTTTGCAAACAAACAACTAAAAAGCTTACTCAATATGGCAGCAGCTTCGGCAATTAAAGTCAAGGGCGAATACCGGGTATATTACAATAAACGGGTCAACGAACTTGGAAAAAGCAAAGTGAGTACACTCAATATCATCAGAAACAAACTCGTACATAGAGTTTTTGCCGTTGTTAAAAGGCAGTCACCTTATGTCGATCTTTTAAAATTTGCTGCTTAAAATAAATGCAAAATAATTGCTGAAATATTTGGTTTTTCCTTAGAATACGTTGGGGATTACGGAGCTACTTCACTATCAAGGTACAACGAACTTTGATGCGTGGCAGAATGTTTGCGTAACCACTAAAACCCCAATGTTTTATACCGCGTGTTAGGCCACGTTGGTTTTTATGTCTTGTCCGAATTTAATAATCTCATTAACTATCGGATTTGTAATATCAAAATCTTTCTCTCTAAAGGGATGAGGCTCAATCCGACTGTCAATTTTTCTCCTTAATCGCATTAAATCCAATTGTATATCAATCAGATTGCTGTAATCTTTTAAAATCACAGCAATATCAATATCACTATCATCATTGAAATTACCTTTAGCATAGGAACCAAAGAGTATAATTTTCACAAAATCATATTTTGATTTTACTGCGTCAGCATATTTTATTGCAATATCTATAGCATCTCTTTTATCCATGTTCGAATAGTTTTGATTTTATCAATCCAGTTGCCAGTGTAATCTGGAGTACATAACCTGTAAAACTCCTTTTTATAATCATCATATCTGGCATTTAAATTAAACGAAGTAATCTCATCCAACCAGTCCGAATATTCATCAGACAAATCTATCCCAATTAACTCTGCTAATCGATATAGATTGTGGGTAAATGGAGCATGTTCTTTAAATCTTTTTACATATAATGCTTTAAGTATTTTCTCAGTTGAAATGTGTCCTAAAAATAATGACCATCCATATGATTTTGAATTATATAAAGTCAACATAGTATTATAATCATCATCAGATGTTTCAATCCAGTGATTCACAATCTTGTCAACGTCAATATTTGATTTGTTATCGCTCATTAATTAATTTTATTCAATCTCAAATATAACAATTTTAAATCATTAAATTGCTGTCTCCGAGGTGGTCGCTCAATGTGGCCTAACGGTGGCTGTATGAAAAGTTGCCGATTGCGGGCGATTTCCTGTCAAGTTACACAAAAGTTGAAGCGGGCTACAACCCTTGAATAACCTACTATCCCGGCAATTTTTTATACCGCGTGTTATGGTGCGTTTTTCTTCTCATCGTTTCTGTAAAGTTACTCCCTCCCAACTATCAGGGTCACCAATTACAATATAAATTTCGTATGGAGGTTTGTTTTTGTTAATATGAAAGCCATTACTAATATAGAACCCCGTTTCATCCACATGGCCTGTCCGAAGATTAACAATTGTGTCAAACCGCATAGGAATCACCCAACTGCCTTGGTCTTTTTCTATGTCCCACTTTCCTTTAGCATTTACAATGTCGTATTCTGACAAGTTCATTGATCTGTAGTGATTTGGAAAATATTTAAACTCAAAGGTCTTGTCAGCTTTGAATTTAATAATCGTCTTAAATGAGATACTGTCAGGTAGATTTAATTGTTTTTTGCTCATTTCGGCTACAACATAATCTCCAACAATATCATTAATATTGGGCTCTTTTGTAGTAAAGTCGGCATATTTTGATTTTATTCTCTCACCTGTCACAATTGAGTAACCACCTGCCAATAAGCAGGGGATTAATTCAACACCAAATGAAAACAACAACCCGCAAATAAAAACTTTTGGTTTTATGCGATTGATAAAAGTATTAGAACTATGACGAGTTAATAATTGAAAAATCCAGCCACTTGTATAAAACACATTTGCTAAAATCAGGAAAAATCCTATCCACATTAAAAAGAAAATTGGTGGCGAAAAGAATGACCAAAGGTCTTTAACTATAAACGATAATACAGTCAATGAGAAAATACCGAAAAATATAATCAGTAAATTATAAAGTATTCGTCTGAACTCCCACCATAGAATTATTCTAATCCAAGGTCGGTTGTCGTCCGTGTTTAATATGAATAGTCGTTTAAGCATTGTCTTACTTTTCAAATCTTACTAACATTCAAATTAGGGACACTTACAATATTAAAGAATCATATTTTTAGTTCAAAGAAACGCACCCATTTTTCCGTTAGTAATCTCGTTTGTCGTGCTGTATTGAATGCACCATAACGGTGGCAATATGGCCTGAAAGGGATTGCGGAGAACGTCACTATCAAAATACAATGAAATTGATGCGGGCGATGAACTTCGCATACCATAAAAGCCCTTTTTGGCTATATTGCGTGTTATGGGGGCGTTGTTTTTCAATTCAATCCTTTGCAATATCCTAAATAAAAATGTGTTGGCAAAATTGTATCCTTTTTTATAACAAAAAGATCATTGCCTTTAATAATCAATGTATCACCTAAAATCTTGGAATCTCAGTTTTAAAGTTCATGAAAATCGTATCCCCAGTCTTTTTATAATCACCTGTAAAAAAATGGTCATGAAAAAACACACCAGTCCAATGAATATCAAATTCACCATTATCTCTTAAATTAAAATTTGCTTGATTTTGGGTACCTTCATAACACGCTCTCCAAATAACTTTCCCGTATATTTTTTCTAAATCAATTTTTAACGGATTAAAAGTGCTGAAATAGAATGAAAATGATAATATCACGATTGGAATGAAAAGCTTTAAAGTCAATTTATTCCTTTGTTTAATTAATCCAATAATTTCTATAATTATCTTAATAATCAACCAGAAGAACAAAACGCCAATCACTAAATAGAATAACATATTCCAAAATCCGCCTGGAGTCCTTTCCCAGATAGGTTCAAACGTAACTAATCCTATGTAAAGGATTGAAATTATTATTGAAATTATAAGTTTCTTTTTCATAAGCGAAGTCGTTATTTACAATGCCCCATAAACGATCGGTGTAAACAAAGTGCGGTTTTCGTGCGCACGTCCACATCGCGTACCGACCCCGAACGGTTTGCAATCAGCCGATAGGGCCAATTCAGTTCACCGGGAGGGGC
>JAAUTT010000779.1 GCA_012031335.1 Bacteroidales bacterium
TCAGGTGATGATTGGGATTGGACGGGACAGGTCGCGACCTGTCCGTACGATGGCGGATTCCAGATTTCATATGCCCGCCAAATATTTAATGGAGCCAATTGGGGGCGGTCGTTCAGCAGTTTCTCCAGTACATCCCTGATCATGGTAAAAGTAAGTTCCCTGCGCCGGAATGGTTGATTGTAGAATATCTGCAAAGCAATTAATTCATCCTTGTTTTGCTGCATCCAGTCAGTAAAATCGAGGATGAGTGCAGATGCTTTTTCTTTTTGGTCCTTTTCCCATCCTGCACTGGTCACCTCATCGGGATTGCTGGTATCAATCCGCTGCTCATGTGCCTTTCGCACGTTTTCAATATATTCGTTCAGCTCCCCGGTAAATACACGGGCTGCTTCGTTTTGTAAATCTTCGGTTGCTTTTTGAAACGCTTTTTCGATAATGGCAGGAGCTTCCCCGGCTTTTTCTGTTTTAACATTGCTTTCAATTTCTTCCAGCACATCGGGATTGTAGGCATTTAAAAGCTCCCTTACCACTTGCGAAATGGTTTTGCCCTGGGCTTTATCGGTAAAATGTTTTCGTTCCTTTTCAGTGATCTGTTTATCCAAACGGATAAGGCGGTTGGCAAGTGTGGTAAACAACTCTTCGTCACGGGCTCCAACGGCAATTGCTTTTAACAGATCTTTCAAAGGGACTCCGGGCTTTTTCTCCAGGGGGCGGCTGTCGGTCTTCAGGCTCTTAGTAACACCAATGGCATCCACAATTACAAATGATCTTTGGTATACCGGGCGCTGGGGGTTACCTTTTTTAGGTTGTCGAGCGTAATGGTGCGGGTTCCTCGTCCTTTCATCTGTTCAAAGTAGTTTTTGCTTTTTACGTCGCGCATAAAAAGCAGACATTCCAGGGGCTTTACATCGGTGCCGGTGGCGATCATATCCACTGTTACGGCAATGCGGGGATGATAACCATTCCGGAATTGCGAAAGCGTTGTTTTCGGATCTTCGCCTTTTTCAATTACAGTATCGTCCTCATCTTTCTTGTCCTTCGCCGAATTATAGGTGATCTTTTTACAGAAATGATTTTCCTCGGCAAATTCTTCCCTTACTATGTCGATAATATCGTTGGCATGGCTATCGCTTTTGGCAAAGATGAGTGTTTTGGGAACTTCAAAGTTACCGTGCTCATCGTACCTGTCGGGAAATATGCAAGGTAAATTATCCCGGAACGAGCGGATAATGGTTCTGATCTGGTTGGGATTCACAATATCCTTATCGAGCTGCTGTGCGCTATACTCTTCATCTTCATCCTGTAGTTCCATGCGCCTTTTCCGGCTCAGCCGTTCGCGGTGCTCAATGTATTCTCCTTTCCAAAGCGTGGCGCCTTGTTGGGTAACTTTGGTATCGATGATAAAAACATCGTAACCCACATTTACGCCGTCGGCCACTGCCATTTCGTGAGAGTATTCGCTCACCATGTTCTGGTCGAAATACCCGATGGTGCGTTTATCGGGAGTTGCTGTTAATCCGATTTCAAAAGCATCGTAATATTCCAGCACCTGCTTCCAGAGGTTATATATGCTGCGGTGGCATTCATCAATTACAATAAAATCGAAAAACTCGACCGGCATTTTGGGGTCGTATTCAACCGGCGGTATTTCCTTAGGCTGATATTTCCGTTCGTTCGGATTTTCTTCTTCTTCCTTTTCATCGAGCTCCCGACCTTTTAAGATGGCATACAAGCGCTGAATGGTGCTTATGCATACCTGGCTGTCGCTGGCAATGTAGCTCGATTTTAATCTCTGGACGGTATAGAGTTCCGTAAACTTCCGGTTATCATCGTTGGGGACAAAACTCATAAATTCCTGCTCAGCCTGTTCACCAAGGTTTTTGGTATCCACCAGGAACAGCACCCGCTTTGCTTTGGCATATTTCAGCAGACGGTAAACAAATGTGATGGCTGTAAATGTTTTCCCGGCACCTGTAGCCATCTGGATCAGTGCCCTAGGCCGGTTCTGCTTAAACGACTTTTCGAGTTTTACAATGGCATTGATCTGGCAATCCCTGAGACCTTCGGTTTTTAACTCAGGTAAATCGAACATTCTTGTCCGAAGCGATTTATGCTGCTTAACCCACTCGCGCATAGTTTCGGGGCGATGAAAACAGAAAACTTCGCGGGCTCTGGGTTTGGGATCGGTAAAATCAGTAAACCGGGTTATCTCCCCGGTGCTTAGGTAAACAAAAGGAAGCGGCTCGTTTTTAAGATACTTTAGCTTTGCCTTGGCGTAATCTTCACTCTGATCCTCGTGAATATTCATCCGGTAAGCTTCATCTTCCCGTTTGGCTTCAATAACACCACAGGGTTTACCTTCCACAAACAACATGTAATCGGCAGGACCAACATCAGTTAAATATTCCTTCACAGCCACTCCAATTCCGGCAAACAGGTTCACCTTACGCATATCCTGAATAATCCATCCACAGTCGGTTAACTGTTTATCGATATTGTCGCGGGCGATTTGCTCAGGGTTTTGGTTGGACATTGTAAAGGCTAAAGAATTTTCGGTTAAATTTAATTTTTATTCGCAGGTTTTTAGCTCAATTCCTGAATATTTTGTCGGCAACCCCAGGCATAGTTGGAGATGAATCCTCTTTTAACAAACCAGTATCAACCCGACTAAATAATGATTGCATTATAAGTTGCCTGTCTTCATCTTTCGGCAGAGAGGCCATCAAAAATAAAAAAGAAAGAATAAGGGCAGTTTTCATCAAGAATTAAATTGCTGTTTTAACAATGTGGTATAGATTTCTTAAACTGAATTGTGCCACCAAACTTACCCTCACCAAGATGTTATTTTTCATAACTCTTTGAAATCAATTTAATCGGGACATCTTGCTTGTTATAGAAAAATTCAATTGAATAAATCTCAGTACCATCGATCGTGGATGCTTTAATGAGCTTATTTCCATCATATTCAAATTTATATTTTATCCTATTCGGATCTTGTAGTACAAAACCGGTCGGATATCCTTTATCGTTAAGAGTCCACAGTTTTTCGTAATACTGCACCTTTTGACCGTGCTCATCTAAAGGCCAGTTATCTGTATCGTATATGAAAGTTTTACCATTTTTCTTCAATTTAACACTATGAATAATAACCGAGTCTAACATTTGAGGATTGTCCTTATTTCTAAAATAATAAGTTTTAAAAGCCATAGTTTGCAATAATACTTTATTATTGGATATTATGCTGTCGAGGTAACCTTTTTTATTAAAATAGCAAATTAAGCGACCATTATTGCAGTATTTCGTTTTTCCTTTAAAAATCGAATCCACAGTTATAAATTCTAAGCTGTCTATTTTATTGACTTTTATGAATTCGTTATTTAAAGGGAATGGAAAATATTTGTAAGAATCACCTTTAAGCGGCTGGCCATTTGGAAACTTAAGGTATCAAATATAAAAAGTCAA
>JAAUTT010000780.1 GCA_012031335.1 Bacteroidales bacterium
CTATTGACAGTATATCTTGAGGCACATTTGAAATGAAAATATTATAATGGGCTTTTATTTTGTATTCTTTGGATAACTGGTAACCATTGGATCTTTACCAGCCTGTTTAGCTTTGCGTATCCTTTCTTGCGCAACACTAACAGGAATAGGAACCAGGATCAGCCTTGTTTTTATCTTATCTTTTTCCCCAATATATACTTCAAGTTCCAGTTGATTAAGCCTCTTTTCTTTTATCCCTTTATCAAGGACCACCCAATCAATTGACTCATAAATGCCTTCTATTAATTGATAAGCCCCAATCTTAGGTAACCTGTTGATATAGTAAGCCTCATTTTTTTCAACACCTTTTAAATAAGTTGGAGTAACATATCCCAAGTCCCTAATATTCAGGCTTCCTTTTTTTATTTCCGGGGCGGTTTCAGCTGAATCAGTTTGGTCATTTCTGGTTGCTTTTGTTAATTCTAAACTGTTCCAATCTCCAGTGATTAAATCAATTTCGTATTGTAAGTTCATCAGGGATGAAGTCTTGTTGAAACTTCCATAAGAAGGGTAACTGTCTTGAAAGGAAACCGGCAACTTGAATTTAGTAGAATCTTTGATGAATATACCCTTGAAAAAACAAGTCCTAAGTACTGGATTGTTGGTGAAAGTAAGTTTATGGGAAAGCAATTGCGAGAATACATCTTTTAAAAAAGAAACAGCCTTAGGTGTGAAACGCTTATGGATAGCTTCTTGGCTAATATGGTATTCTGAATGCTCATATATATCACATTTTAAATCCAGAAGGCTTAAATGCTCATGGTCTTCTTGATTGAATACTAGTGTTTTAATAAACGAACAGCCAGTTATTTTTCGTGCCCGCTTAATAAAATTGTGTTTGCGGGCCAAGAGATTCAAATTTTCATCTGAAAATAGTTGGGCAAATTCTTGCTGAATTTGACTACACTGTTGATAAAATCTAGAAAGTAGATCGGGTGAAAAGGCATTTTTCCTCTAAAAAAACTACCTTTATAAAAAAGGCGGCCTTTTAATGGTTCCGAAAAAACCTTGCCGCCTTTTTATTAATAAATTTAAATTTATACAAATATGAGGAAAAAACTGAAAACTTTCTCGAAGGAGGAAGTATATCATATTTAATTGTATATCAACATATAAAACCTTAAGTTAAAGGATATGGATAGCTATCGGGAGGGAGGGGATGAGGTGTTTACCCAAATCTGTCATTGGTAGGCACCGCCCCAAAAAAAATTGGGGCATAATAGGTGGATGACATGTATTCAACTCCGGTAGGAGTTGCCTGTGAATAACCCCGGGTGGAGAGAAGCGGAACCCGGGGTAAACAAGCAAAATGATTTTTTAGAGGCGCGTGAACCACCTAAGAAATGCAACTCAGTCAACATCGCCTCATAGGCAATTTCATCATTAACAGCACCTTACCCAAATCTGTCATAAGTAGAGGTGGCCCCAAAAAAATTTGGCGCCATAATAGGTATATGACAGAAAATGAAAATTACCACAATCTTCAATCTACCGAAGTGCCACTCCCTTCTCCTCCGAGGAGAAGTCCCGATAGCTTCCCGATAGCTATCGGGAGGGAGGGGATGAGGTGTTTACCCAAATCTGTCATTGGTAAACAAACTTGCTAAAGAGCTAAATGTTAATCTGCCTAAAAATGAGAACATTGCTGAATTATGTCATTGGTAGAGCGCACCCCAGGAAAATGGGGCATAATGGGTGAATGACAGAAAAGAGAGCATCTCTTTGGATTTTTGGTAATACCTCTAATCAAGGCTCGGCGAAGCCTAAAATACTATTCCTTGCTGGCGGCGAGCCGTTCAAGCGGACTCGAGGCACGAGAGGGAGCGCGTTCTCGCCGTCAAAGAGTTTTTTTGGTTACTTTTTTTGCTCCCAAAAAAAGTGACAAATGGCTGTTTAAAGCTAAATGTTTGATACTAAAAATGGTAGTTGTTGTGCAAATCTGTCAATAGTAATTAGTAGTAAGTAGTAAAAAAAATAGCCTGAAGAAGTATCGATTATCGAGTTTCCTTGTAACCAACAAAATCCTTCCTTTCAGTAACTATTTTAACCGGTTTTTGCCATGAAACCACCCTTTCAGTTCCAAAAACCGACCTTTCACGTTTTTGAAAAGATGAGACTATTGGTTAAAAAAATGTTGCGCTTTACTTTTATGATCAGTTTATAACCACAAAAACTGAACACCATGGCAAATCTAATTACAGCGATTAACGCTTACCGTCCAAAGTTAGTATTGGGATCGACAGTTAAAATGAAGAGCTTGTTGAATATATCTCGGGCCGTACCGGTTTGAACAAAGGAGACTTGCAGATTGCCCTTTCGGAACTTTCGGGGGCTGTGACATTCTTTAACAAACGCGGGCAGGGAGTAAAGCTCGATGGTTTGGGAACCTATCTGCCCAGCATTGATACCAAGGGGGAACTGTCGATATCGCACCGCCTCGATGCCGATATCAAAAACACGCTCAACGCAAAAGGCGCTTATCATGGCGATATGCAGTTCCGCGAGAACATAGGCAAAACCAACGAGGAGTTTATCGCCATGTGGAACAAGGATCACCCCGAAGACCTGGTAGTTTAAAACAATCCGTTTCTTCCCTAAAAAATTGGACCGTTGCCCCGAGAGGCAACGGTCTTTTTTTGTTTAAGCAATTTTCAAGTAAGGAAATGATACAATCCCTTACTTGAAAAATATTTTTCCTTACTAGAAGTTGATGTATCCCTGTGATAAAAATAATTTTTCTTCCCAAGGGTATTTTTAGGCAAAAACATCAAAATATTTATACCGGAAAACCACCAGTGGTAATTGGAAATTTGTAAATTGGGTGAAAATTCAGGTTAAAAACGGTACAGGAACAAACTAACGCTTATTATAAATGAACAACAAGGCTCGCCCGACCTACACATCCATAAGCTGGCATAACCAGAAATATGTAAATTTTATATTTTTCTGTTCTTTACCGTTTTCAAGGGATATATACCTTGGAGAGATGATAAGAATAAACATAGTTGGGTTTATTCGGCGTTGTGGGCATATTAAAAAACTGACTATGAATTAAGAAATGATGTACGATTTATTTATTTGTCATGCTTCTGAAGACAAAGAAAATTTTGTTAGACCACTTGTAGAATTATTGCAAAGTGAAAATGTTGAAGTATGGTATGACGAATTTTCACTAAAACTAGGTGATAGTATTCGTAGGTCAATTGATAAAGGTTTAAGTCAATCTAGATTCGGAGTTGTTGTAATTAGTCCATCATTTTTAAAAAAGAATGGACTCAATATGAATTGGATGGATTAACAGAAAAAGAGATTGGTGGTAAAGAAAAAAGTGATATTACCTATTTGGTACGATATTGATTATAAAGACGTATTAAAATTATTCTCCATCTTTTGCCAAATAAAAAAGGCGGCTCTTTTCT
>JAAUTT010000781.1 GCA_012031335.1 Bacteroidales bacterium
ATGATGCAACTAAGGATTATAACAGGCAAAAAAAACTTATATGATAAAGAAATTATATCTCAAAGTGAACTGCAAAGGGTAAGTAAAACATTCAATGCCGCAAAAGAAGAACTTGTAAACGCCGAAAACAATTTACAGCTTATAAGGGATGGGGCAATAAAATCAGTATCAAACACATCCAATACACTTATCAGGGCAACCGTAAGTGGTATGGTGCTGGATGTGCCAATCAGGAAAGGCGCAAATGTAATCCAAACCAACACATTTAACGATGGCACCACCATTGCAATAATTGCTGACATGGATGATATGATTTTTAAAGGTAAGGTTGATGAAACTGAAATAGGTAAAATTTATCCCGGCATGCACATTGAGATAAATATCGGGGCTCTTGAAGGCAAGTTATTTAATGCTACATTAACATATATTTCTCCAAAAGGAATTAACGAGAATGGTTCTGTGTTGTTCGAAATAATGGCCGATATGCTTATGCCTTCAAATCATTCTATCAAGGCAGGTCTTAGCGCCAATGCCGATATTATTTTGGAACAAGCCGATAGCGTTTTGGTTATAGAAGAAAACCTGGTGCATTTTCGGAATGATACTGCTTATGTTGAGGTTTTAACTACCGAACAACCCATTCAGTTATATAAAGAGAAAATGATAAAATTAGGAATTTCAGATGGCATGATTGTTCAGGTTATTGAAGGAATTACCTTAAATGACCAGTTAAAAGGCAATAAAATTTATGATCAAAACAATTAGAAGAACAAAAACATCCACAATGCGTTTTTTATTTATTTTTCTAATAATAAATATCCTTCTTAACGCTAATGCCCAAAAAATAAACTGGACATTAAATCAATGTATCAATCATGCAATGGCTAATAACCTAAGCCTTCGGAACCAGCAGATAACCCTAACCAACAGTAATATTAATTATAATCAACTAAAGCTAAACCTTCTTCCCGCAATTAATGCAAAATTTGGGCTATGGTTGGAATTATGGCGGCACACAACTTAGCCATGAACCCTTTAATACACAAAATAATATTGCTTCGAGCATGGGTATCGATGCAAAGCTGGAATTGTTTAACGGGTTATATCATTACCATGCAATTAATAAGGGTTTTTATGATAAGCAAGCTGTTTCTATGGATTTGGAATATCAAAAAAACCTATTAACATTAGATATTGTATACGCATTTTTAAATGTTTTGCTGGATAAAGAACTATTTAATGCGCAACAAATACAAATATCATTTACCCGCGATATTCAAACAAAGCTTGAGTACCAATATGAACAAGGTTCCATCCCAAAATTAACCATATTGGAAAATAAAGCGCAATTGGCGCAGGAACAGGCTAAACTAACCGAAATTGAAAGTAATGGCAAATACAACCTTCTTTTACTCGCTCACCTGTTAAAAATAGAAACTACCGATTCATTTGACATAATTGCACCCGTCAATCCATTAGTAAATGCCGAAGTTAGCTTTCTTTCAGCAAACGATATTTTCAATACAAACTGCGAAACAAGGCCCGAAATTGCCGCGGTAAAATTCAGGATTGAGAGCATGCAAAGCGAGCATTACTTATTGCTGGGAAAAATTTACCCGGCTCTTTCAGCACAAGTCACATCGGCAAATAATTATGTTAAATCAGATATAAACAGTACTTCACAAAATCTTTATTTGGGTTTACTATTGCAAGTGCCTCTTTTTAATAAAATGGAAACAAAAAACCATTTAAAAATTAATAAAAATGACATAAGCATTAAAAAGAACGAATATGAAATTGAAAAACAAAGATATCGGGAAATAATAGAAAAGGCTTATACTAATGCCATATCCGGTTATGCTAAACTGAAAGCAAATAAAAATACATTTGATGCAACTTCCGAAACCTACGAATTTGCAAAAGAACGTTATAATTGTGGGGCGCTTTCCTACTTTGATACAAACGAATTAAAAACAAAGTTGCAGTGGCCCAATCTGATTATATAAAATCCATGTACCAGTTTATTTTTGCTTCAATGATCCTCGACTTCTATAATAATAAACCTTTCAATTTTTGATTATGATGTAAGATCTTTTTATAAATTGTATTTTTATCATAAATTTTCAACTTATCATACATTTAAATTTAAATTACCATGGCAAAAATCGTAATTACAGTGTAAAGATGTCGACATGCTTATGGCATCTAAAACCATCGCCGAAAGTTTCAAAACAAACATTTCAGAACTTTCAACTACCCGTACCGATTGGACAGAACAGTATGCAACCGATTTGATTACAAGAATCGACAATGCTATCGAAACCCATTTGGGTATCGATGCAAAGAAAGATTTGCGCAATGCAACAGCAACGTTGGCATCAATACAGGTTCCGGCCAAACGGGATGTATCTTATTTCAAAACACAAATAGACGAAGACTTTAAGAAAGAAACATCAAAACATGATGAAATATTAAAGACCCTCGGATTTGCAAAACATCTCCGTGGAGTGCAAAAAGGCAACCAGGAATCGTTAATCCAGTTGCTCTACCAGTTCAAAACCAATATGAGCGAAACGTTACGTCAGGAAATTATCGCCAAAGGTTTAAGCACAACACTCATTGACAACATTATCGGGTATGCCGATACCTTTAAACAAGCCAATGTCACCCAGGAGACCTTTAAAGGTTCAACCAAAGAAATTACCCAAGAGGTAACCGATGTTTTTAACGCTATCTACGACGAGATAATCGGTATCTGCAAAAAAGCATCAAATTACTACCAGTACGAACCCTTAAAGAAAGAGCAGTTCACCTTTGCAAAAGCACTTTCCAATCTTGGTGCAGCAGCTAAGGTAGCCGGAAAAGAAACAGCAACGGCATAAAATAGTCTGTCAAAGAAGGGACAACGTTCTCAGAGAAGGGACATTATCTGACAGACAAGGGAGCTGATATGACAAAGAAGGGAATGAACCTGACAGACAAGGGACTTAATTCTCAGACAAGGGAGCAAACCCGACAAAGAAGGGACACAATCTGACAGACAAGGGAGCGTTGTTGACAAATAAGGGACATTATCTGACAGAGAAGGGAGCTAACTTGACAAAGAAGGGACAATATCTGACAAAGATGGGAGCATGTATATAGACCCACGCACACCGTCCCTTCTGCTTTAAGGCACATGCGGCAACCAACGTAAGGAGCTCACGAAGTAAACCCCGCAGGCAAACACACGCCAAAGTTTGCCGCAAGAGCCTTCAAGCCCGTCCCACCCCAACGCACGTAGGACACCCTACTACAATAGACAAACAACTAAACGGATAATGATACGATATATAAATGACTGAAAATCAATAACACCCAGCGCCTAACATGCAATATAGCCAAAAAGGGGTTTCAATGGGGATGCAAAGCTCTTCTCCCGCATCAACTTCCTTAACGTGGGATACATACGCAACAC
>JAAUTT010000782.1 GCA_012031335.1 Bacteroidales bacterium
ATCCATATTACCAATTTGGATACAGCCACAGTGCTGGAAAAGGGCTTTATAAGTGGTACTGTAAAAATATCCTGGGATGATAATATTTCCGTTTATCCTAACCCCATGAGCAGTTTGCTAAATATCTCTTATCAAATTTCGGAGGCAAAAACCATAAAGTTTGAAGTTTATACACTCGCGGGATCGAAAGTATATTCAGCGACTGCCGGACATCAAACTTCAGGCAAACACCATTTTATATGGAATGGCAGAGACCAGTGGGGAAATTTATTACCAATGGTATTTATGCATTGCGGTTGGATTTAGGTGGTTCGTTATCTGTTATTAAGATTTCAATTCAACATTTTTAAACAAAAGGAAATGAAACGTTATTCAATTATATTCATTTTATCCATTCTGTTTTCGATTTCCGGAAACTTAATGTCTCAAACGGTAAATGTTACGGTAGATGTCAACGCAGGTAAACATAAGATATCGCCAAATATATTCGGTAAAAATAATTGTCTGAGTTCCGACCCGAATAAACCGATGACAGAAGCTGAATGGCAGTTTTTAAGAGATGCCGGAGTTCGGTTTGTAAGAGAGAATGGCGGAAACAATGCCACAAAATATAACTGGCGCAAAAAAATATCCAGTCACCCCGATTGGTACAACAATGTTTATAGCGCCAGCTGGGATTTTGAAGTGCAATCGATGCAGGAAACATGCCAGGTATTGCCGGGATGTGGGCCTTTTCAGCTAATAGGGAGAGCTGCTTCCACCAATGCAAATAACTTCAACGATTGGGGATATAATGGCTCTAAATGGTGGTCGGGCGTGAATCAAAACCTGGCTGGTGGTGGGCAAATTAATACTTCCGGAGGATCCAAAGCTCTTGTTGATGGGAACCCCGACCTCTATACAATGGTGTGGAATGTCGATTCAACAACTGGAATACTTCCGCACTGGTTTTAATAACCTGGGTATAGATAAAAATAGGGTTTTATACTGGAGCATGGATAATGAGATTGAGATATGGAATTCGACACACGACGATGTAATGCCTGTGCAGATTGCAGCAGGTGATTATATCCAACAGTATATTGCAGTTGCCAAAAAAGCACGGGAGCTTTTTCCCGAAATAAAACTTGCGGACCCGTTCCGGCTAACGAATGGCAATGGTATGCCTACGATGGTAAAAAGGTTAATTACCAGGGAACCGATTATGTTTGGCTTGAATATTTTATCAAACGTATTGCCGATGAACAAAAGAGTTCCGGAATACGGTTGCTCGATTTACTGGATATTCATTTTTATCCCGGCGAATCCAGAGCAGAAGATATTGTGCAGGGACACAGGGTTTATTTCGATAAATCATATAATTATCCGGGAGCAAACGGTGTAAAAATTAGCGGAACGAGTGGCTGGGATAACTCCATTACAAAAGAATATATCTTTGAACGCTGCAAAGCCTGGCTCGATCAATATTTTGGGCCTGACCATGGCATAGGACTCGGAGTTTCCGAAACAGGGATAAAAATTATAAATCCCAATGTCACTGCTGTTTGGTATGCTTCCATGCTCGGAGAATTTAGTAAACAAAAGGTCGAGTTATTTACTCCATGGCACTGGGATATTGGGATGTGGGAAACACTGCATCTGTTTAGCCGCTATAGTAAAGAATATTATGTAAACGGGACCTCTTCGGCCGAAACTTTTATTTCTGCTTATCCAACACTAAGTAGCAATAACGATTCGTTGACCATTTTTCTAGTAAACAGAAATAATTGATAAAACACAGAGTGTTCAAATTCAGTTATCGAACTTTTTTGTGTCCGATGGAAATTATGATATCCTTACACTTGACAACCTTCCTGCTGAAGAAAACCTTCAAATCGTCATGCGGTTAATGCCTTGAAAAAGGTACATTTAATGCTTCAAATAATACCATTACCCTTACCTTGCCTAAATTATCGGTTACAGCTTTATTATTGAAGGGAAGTACCAATGCCAAACCTACAAAAACATTGGTGAGTCCTGAAATTTGCCTCTTTCCAAATCCGGCCGATAACTATGCAACTATAAGTCTGAATATCCAATCGGTAAAAACGGTATTAATAAAAGTTTGCGATATCCGGGGCCGCGAGGTTAAAAGCATTGCAAAAGGGAAACTGAATCCCGGAGATTATAAATTCACCATTGAAACAGGCGATCTTGAACCGGGAGTTTACCTTGTGGAAATCAAATTAGGTGAGGATACTTTTGAAAAGAAACTGGTGGTTAAATAATTTTTTGGAATTGTTTTCTTTGCAGTTGAAGGTCCGGCCGAATTCAACCGAACCAATGTAAGTCAATTGTCTGCCATATGTCAATAATGATAAGGATTTTGCATGAATATGGCAGACAATTGATTATTAAATAAAACTATGTGTTATTATTTTACCAAAATACTGGCGTTTTTAATAGCAGCAATACTGCCTTTTTCCTTATCGATTATTTTCTGAACATCATCTTCAGCAATCTTTTTTACACCTAGTATTTTACAGGTCTCTTCGTCGAGCGATGTAAGCATACAAATATTGATGCGTTTTGCTTTTAATCAATCATCGAAAGCGCTGTTCCACCATTTCCTTCGTAATTCTCGGCTAGCATGTTAAAAGCTGACTCGAAGCTTCCTGCCTCCAGATATTTGATGAAATAATTCGAACCGATTTTATCGATACATTCCGAAAGTACCACCAGGGTGCCACCATCTTTCACAAAGGCTGCCGATGGTGCACCGACTTATGTGCCTGGATGAAATTAATATCCTTGGGATAACCACCGCTCGAAGCTATTACAAGATCGTATTGTTCATCCGAATTATAACGGTAATAGCTGTCGTGAATTTTGCAGGCTTCGGTAAAATCCTTATAAGAGCTACCAACAAGTAAACGGCAAACTTTTCCCGATTCGTTCATTATTCCGTGAATTGAAATCTTTTCGGGAATCAGATCGTCAATTTCCCTGAGATCTTCGGCAAGTGGGTTTCCTTCGAGCTTTCCGGGCTGACAACCAGTTGCCAGAGAACGGGTGGCCCGATCGAGGAAAAGACCGTGATTATGATATATGGCTTGTCGCTGCGCTAGTCCTGGAAATAGGAGCTTACGACCACCGCCATATCCGGCAAAATAATGATGCGAAATAGCTCCGAAGGTAATCAGAAGCGTACTTTCAAGAATATCCTTTCTAACTGTAACATTTGTGCCCCTTTTAGTGGTTCCTTTGATTGAGAAAACACTTTCGTCGGTACAATTATGATGTACAAAATGATACTCGTTGAAAACGGGTCCATAGGTCTTAAGGCTTTCTTCTTCGGTTTGCAGAGGATGAGTCCCGTAAGCAATGTAAAAATGAAGGTTCTCCTTTAAAGCTCCATGTTGAATCAAAACTTCGATTAACCAGGGGAGATATTGCGGGTAACCACAAAGACGT
>JAAUTT010000783.1 GCA_012031335.1 Bacteroidales bacterium
CAGAAGAAGATAGCAAACCTCAAAGAGCTTTTTTCTTGACGCTGAGTTTTTTTCCTGAATGAGGAATATGAAGATGCTTTGTCAAATTACCAAATGATTTATAAAAGAGGATATGACGACAATGGCAATATCAATTATAGAATTGGCCAGTGTTTTTTGAATATACCAGGCGAAAAAAGTAAAGCAATACCCTACCTGGAACAGGCGGTACAGCTTGCTAATGCAAAATACCAGGAAGGTGTTTTTAAAGAAAAAAATGCTCCTTTTGATGCATATTATTATCTGGGAAATGCTTACCGGATAAATAACCAGTTCGAAAAAGCCAAAGCCAGTTATGAGCAGTTTAAAACTTTCTTTAAGACAACAGATAAGGAACGTTTATCTTTAGCAGATAAAGAAATTGAAGCATGCAATTTTGCCTTAATCGAAATGAGCAATCCTATAGATGTAAAAATCAACCAGATAGGACGACCATTATCTACTAACAGCAGCGATATTAATCCAGTTGTGTCGGGAGATTTAAAATCGATGGTTTTTATTTCCCGTCAGAAATTTTATGACGCCTTATTTTATTCACGCAAAGTAAACGGGAACTGGTCCACTCCTATTAATATTACCCCTGAAGTACAGTCAGACGGGGATCAGTATCCAACGTTTATGTCATACGATGGAAAAGAGCTATACCTTCGTAAAGAAGATAATTTGAAGCAAATATCCTTATAAGTAAAATGTTGATGGTGTATGGACAAAAGCCAAGCCACTGAGTAAATCCATTAACTCCAAATTTTGGGAAGGAAATGCAAGTGTTTCAAAGATGGTAAAACACTTTATTTCTCAAGTAACCGAAACGAAGGAGCAGGAGCTATGGATCTTTACAAATCGGTAAAATTACCTAATGGAGATTGGGGATTACCGGTAAATCTGGGTCCTAAAATCAATACAATGTTTAATGAGGATTCTCCGATTATTACCGAAGATGGCAAAAACTTTACTTCATCTCACAAGGCCATAAAAACATGGGTGGCTACGATATTTTCAGCGCTGAAATTTTACCCGATGGAAATTTCTCCGATCCGGTCCATTTAGGATATCCGATAAACACTACAGATGATGATCTATACTTTTATCCGGTTAATAACGGCAAGCTTGCTTATTTATCGAGAATTCAGAAAGGCAATCTTGGATTTGAAGATATTTTTTCGGTACAATTGGCTCCCGATGCTGAAATTCTTACTGCAGAAAACTTAAAAAGCGAACCGGCAGAAGTACGGCAACCCGAACCAGTTAAGCAGGAACCTCAACCGGAAGCAGTACAACAACCTGAAAATATTCCTGCAGTTACTCCTGTTGTAAACGAACAACCGAAAGCTTTGGATAAACCTCAAGAAACTGATGTTGTTAAACCCCAGGAAACGCCAAAACCCGAGCCAGTTGTTCTAGCGCAACCTGAAGTAAATAAAGAAATACCACAGGCCGAAACTCCTGAAGAAGTAAAACCAGAACCCGCAAAGAAGACGGAAGAAGAGCCAATAGTTCTTCACTCAATATTCTTTGAATTCAACAGCACAGAACTAAACGAAAATGCAAAGAAAATGCTGGACTATCTGGTAATTGTGCTAAAAAACAATGTTGATATCAAAATTCAGTTTACCGGGCATACAGATGCACTGGGATCTTCGCAATTTAACCAGGTATTGTCAGAGAAAAGAGCACAGGCTGCCAAGAGCTATCTTGTTAAAAAGGGAATACCTGCCGGAAGCATTAAAGTAATAGGATTAGGCGAAAGTATGTTCATTGCCATTAACCAGAATAAGGATGGTAGTGATAATCCTGAAGGAAGAAAATTCAATCGCCGTGTAGATGTTCAGATTATAGAAAAAAAAGAAGATAAGAAAATTATCATTGATGAGTTAAAAGTACCACAACAGCTTAAACTTGAAGAATTTTAACAAGGTATTTGCAAAAACTTTAATTAAAATACTAAGTTTGATTTTTATTTAACAAGCAGTGAAATAGGAAAAGGAATTAATTCACTTGCATATGTTAATGCAACAAAGAAAAAGGTAATGAAACGTTATATTCTTGTTATACAATTACTGATATTGTTTGGTGTTACCACAGTATGTGCACAAAAATCGGCCAAACTGAAAGAAATACACAGAGATGCTGAGTTTTTCTTTGAACGTGAAGATTACAAGGAAGCCATTACACTATATCTGCAACTTATTGATAATGGTTTTGTAAGTGCTAATATCCGCTTTAAAATCGGGGTTTGCTATTTACATATGCCTGGTGAGGAGATTCGTTCCATACCATATTTTGAGGATGCCTCCAAAAACATTTCTATTAAATATAGGCCCAAAGAACTCGAAGAAACCAAAGCACCGCTTCATTCCCTCTTTTTTCTAGGGAATGCCTACAGGATAAATAACGATCTGGCTAAAGCCCTTGATGCTTACGATAAATTTGTTGAGTCACCCTGGTTTTTTGGAAATTATAACCTGGAAATAGTTGATAACGAGATAAAAGCATGCGAAAGAGCCAAAATTATTCAGGATAGTCCGGTGGATGTTATCTGGCAAAACCTTGGAACTCCAGTAAATACGCCAACATCCGAAACCTGTCCGGTAGTGTCGGGTAACGACTCCGTACTTGTTTATCTTTCGACACAAAAATTATATAATGCTATATTTTTCTGTCGGAAAATGCCTGATGGTACCTGGAGTGCACCAATAAATCTGAATCCTCAGGTGCTTTCCGATGGGGAGTTTTATCCCACAGGTTTATCATTCAATGGTAATGAGCTATTTCTTGTCAGAAAATCGGAAACCAACAGCGATATATTTATGTCGGAATTTAATGGAGAAAAATGGTCGCGTGCTAAAAAACTCAATGAAGCAATAAACTCATCTTCCAACGAAAATTATGCTTCCGTATCGCCAGACGGGAAGACACTTTATTTCACCTCCAACAGATCGGGAGGACGCGGTGGTTTTGATATTTACCAATCCACCCGTAATGCTAAAAACGAATGGGGAAAAGCTCAGAATCTGGGCAAGATCATAAACACTTCGCAGGACGAAGCCACACCTTTTATCGCTTCGGATAATAAAACATTATACTTCAGCTCCAAAGGACATTATAATATGGGAGGTTTCGATGTTTTTTATTCAGTTACCGAGAAAGAAAAAAAATGGCAGGAGCCTTCAAATGTGGGATTTCCGGTAAACAATACAAACGACAATATTTATTATTGCCCTGTATTGAATGGAACCCAGGGATATTATGCCAGAATTGCCAAAGACGGAAAAGGCAGAGAGGATATATACAAAATTGAAATAAAATCGAAGTTGGTTATTAAGGATATAGCTTCAGAAAAATAACATGGCCATATTAAACGGTGAGCATCTGCGGCTAAGGGCCCCAGAACCTGAAGATCGTGGATGTTCTGT
>JAAUTT010000784.1 GCA_012031335.1 Bacteroidales bacterium
GCTTGTCAATGCGCCAATAAACAGGATTAAATAATAAAGTGTAGGTTTTCATTTTGTTTTTATTTAATGCCATCACCATGTAAAGAACTGGTGCTGGCCAATTATACTTAATTTTTTGCTTCTACCAGGACAACCCCGGGCATTTCCATTTCAAAAGTAATTTCAAAATCCTTTTCGCCTTTAGTTACTTTTGGTTTGTGCAAACTAGCCGAAAATTCGTTTTGTTCCATCAATAATTCTTTCTCCTTAGGCTTGAGGTAATCTGGACTTCCCATTGCCTTCCAGTTGGTCAGGATGTTGTTGTTACCGAATCTATTCTATACAATTGAATGGATTTAGGATTAATAGATGATTGGAAGTTTTACGGTCACGTTTTTTCTTTGGAGTAGCATCTCCCGGAACCCACTCATTTATAAAACTATATACTGCCACCTGCATACCTTTGTCCGATTTGGCAGCAAGTGCATGTGTCAATCCATCAATATCCTTCCCGGAAACGGCAACCTGCTCCCTGCCCAGACGGGATAAAAGTTGGTGAGCGAAATAGTTTGGCTTTCGCAAACCGTCAAACGACATCATTCCGTAGTTTCCATGGAAAGCCTCTTTACCATAACCTACCTGGTTATAAATATCGGACAAACACCAATAGGCAAAATAATCAGCTTCCTGAGATACCTCATTCATGGTTTTTACAATAAAAGCGGCCTCATTGGCTGATTCACGTGTTGGGGAATAAGGATGCCACGTCGAGCCCCATTCGTTCATATGAAACTCCCCTTTAAAACCTGTATCTGTCAGGATTTTACGCACACCTTTCACTACACCTTTTGTGAAGTTGGGCGATTTGTTTCTTTGTCACCCTGCGGCCCTTCAAAAGGGGACAATGGGTTACTGGCGCTGTCATTATTATAACAATGACCTATGATGTAATCGGGATGCATATTGTTGTTGGCACCAAATTCCAGAAAATCGGATATCCATTCGGCACGGGCGGTTGAAGGGCCACCGATTTTTAATCCCGGATCAATATTTTTTATGGTAGAGTAAAGGATTTTGTAGAGCTCCCAATAACCTTCCTGCCCGCCCTTCCAAAAGCCATCGAGATTGGGCTCATTCCAAACCTCGAAATACCAGGATTTGAGCACATCAATACTATACCTATCGACAAGGCTGTTGACAAAATCTGCGACAAAGCGTTCCCACTCTTTCCAGTCGCGGGGGACAGTTACATTGTTCCTGGTAGCAAAAACGGTTTCTGGTCCGGAAGCGAGCCTGGCGGGGATAAAACAAGGTGTCACAATGGGCGCCAGGCCTTTTTCTACCAGTGTATCGTAAATATAAAATGGCGAACGCCAGTTGATGCGTTTGCCATCACCTATGACCTTCTTCCTGAAGTTTGTTGGATCACTGTCATTCACAAAAAGGTCTCATCAAAAATGACCGACTGCCCTTACATGCTTCAAGCCCAGCTCATCACGAAATACGTCCAGTTGATTTTGAGTATCGCCACGTAGTATCCAACGCATCTGGTCTATATTTCCCAATCCCTCCCAGGTATGATTCAAGGGGGTGGTTTTACCATTCCAATCAGGATTTATTTCAATTGGGGATGTTGAGGCTACGTTACCTAAAACCACAGGTGCCGTAAGTATAGCCCCGCTTGCCATTGCTGTGGTATTGATGAATTTTCTTCTGTCCATTTTACTATCTTTTATCCATTAATATAAAATTCAATTGCCCCAACAATCCCAATGCAAACTGCGATATCACCCTGTATCCGTTGGCTTGCAATTCCTCTCCACCACGATTTATTTGTGACATATGGGTCAGAAATCCATCAGGAGTGATGTAGGACAGCAAAGATGAATATGCCTGCCTGGCTTTTTGCCAATATTCCCCATCCAGATATCCCAACTTGTATCCCCATCCAAAAGCTGCGGCCAGTCCTGCGGATGCCGTGGTGTCGATCTCCGTGGCAGGCCGATCGAGAAAGCTGTACCACAACCCGTCAGTATTTTGATATTGCGCCACAAATTTCGCTGCACGTTTAAATTCAGCCTCCATTTCTTGAAATTCCGGTTGGTTGGTAAATTTACCTTGTTTTAGTAAATGCAGTGTTTTTACGATGCCAAGTAAGTACCAAACCGTTCCCCTTCCCCAGTTGGCATAGCCTTCTGGCCCGTTTTTTCCGGCACGCTGATAAATGGCCTTTTCATCCGTAAGGAGCTTTGTTCGCAATGTTAATTGCTGAAGGGATTTCTGTGCCAAAGAGGGGTCATTGCGTGCTATAGCAATAGCTGCCAGAGGATACGCAAGTGTATAACACCCTTCCGTTGTTGTATGTCCTGTCGCGATCAACCCAACTTCTATTATTGGACAACATATAATCGACGGCCATTTGCACAGCTTTATGATCGGGATAATACTTGACAATACTCGTAAAAGGCAAAAAGTCCTCGATACTGTTAAATTGGCCATCCAGAGGAATGGTATGGGGGTTTTCAAATACAATTCCTTTATCATCATCCAGATAAGCATTGAGCTGTTGGAGCAGCACCTGCTCAGCTTTCTTGTCCCCATGAATTGCCATTTCCAGAAGGGCATCTTGTACGCACCCTCCCATCCACCCGAACGGACTGAATGAGTTCATAGAGCGAAGGTTTTGGATCATGGCCCTTGCTGGATCGAATTGCCATCGATCAGCAATTGTGGCAGAAGGCCTTGCGGGATGTTGCTCCCATCAAGGTATAAAAAACCATGCATCTTTTTTCCCCTTCGAAAAGGTTAGGGCAATTCCTTCTTCTTTGATTATTTTTAGTTGACTTGATTTAATTTCGATCTGAAAAGGCTGGAATGGATGGGCAAAGCGTATGTCAAAAAAAACCAATCTCTGTGCCCGACTGCGCTAAACGTGCGTGGATTACCTTGTGCTCACGAAAATCGACTGCTGCAGTAATCCGCAGCCACGTTTTTTGATGGGTTGCTATTACTTTTGGAAAATATAAAATGGTTTGCGCACCATGTGCCGCCACTGGAAAAGCCTTGTAACCGAGCGGAACACGTTTGCCGGTTGGAAAAGAAACCTGAGGGCTATGGATGTTTCCAACTACGATCCTTTTCCATTTGTCGGAAAACCCCCAACTGGCAGATGCCACCAAAGTGCCTGATGCAATACCTATGTTTTGTATGAATTTACGCCTTTGCACTTTCTAATATAGTTCTACATTGGAAATAAGCGGACAGGCTTTGGCATCGGAATGGTGACTCGTAAACGAGATGTCTGTACCGGTTCTTTAATCGTCAAAATCTTTTTATAACCAATCGTAGTTGATGAAGCTATTTGTTTCCATTGCCCTTCAACTTCTGCCTCTACATTAAATGATTTCACCCTTTGCCCCAACGGTATATATTCTTGCAAAAGCACGTATTCACAATCTTTTCTTCGGGCAGAT
>JAAUTT010000785.1 GCA_012031335.1 Bacteroidales bacterium
TTGAATGGTCATTAACAATTTGGCCGATTAATAATTGAGTTGGATAAGATTATACATTTTCTGAAATTCGTTTTACTATTTTTAGCTTTGTCTCACCAAACCCACAACCACTAATATCTAATAATTTTATACAAAATCAGCATGTACAAATATCTGTACATGTTGATTTTTTCTACCTTTGACTATTCAAAGAAAATCTGAGAACTTTTAAACGTAAACGAAATGCAAATAACAACTTATACCAGTTTTCGACAAAATTTAAAGAGCTTCATGGAGTCTGTGTCAAAAACACATGCTCCATTATTTGTAACCAGGGCCAACAGCGATGATATTGTTGTCCTGGCTAAATCCGATTATGAAAGTATGCAAGAAACACTGCACCTTTTGTCAAATCCCAATAACGCCAATCGACTCGCCTTAGCATTAGAGGAATATAAGCAGGGTAAGGGCAATCAAAAAAACTGATTGAGGAATGATTGAAATAGTCTTTATGTCGCAAGCCTGGGAAGATTATTTGTATTGGCAGGAAACTGATAAAAAACAATTAAAAAAAGTTAACGACCTTATTAAACAATGCCAACGAACGCCTTATGAAGGTATAGGACAGCCCGAACAATTAAAAGGCAATTTAACAGGATGGTGGTCACGACGAATTGACATTGAACACCGTTTAGTTTATAAGGCTGAGAATGATAAACTCTTTATACTGCAATGTAGAAAACATTATTAGTCTCACAAAACCCACTTTAACATTTAATCCAATAGGCTAAAAAATAAAGCTTAGACCTCACCTTCTGATGTGCCTAAGCCTTACTTCATGAATAGCTCATATTCCTGTTTTAACGCCGAAGGGCTAAATGCGGTAACTATAAGATTTTATATCTTTTCCCCCAAACCGGTTCCAAAATGTGGCCATTTGAGGTAATTTGAACCATGCCACCCTAAAACATATAATTTTACTACAGTGAAATAGCAAACCCCAGCTCCAGACAATATGCCTTTATATTTATTTTATCCAGTCTTTTCATTACTGAGTTTATCGATCTGTCGCTATTTACCAAAGCCTTTTGCTCACCCGGGTAATCCGAGAGGTTCTTCAAACCCATGTATGAGCATACGCCAACAGAAAAAGTATATTTGGGATTAAGCCGGTATTTTAAACCAAGCCCGATTTCCAGCCCCATATTGCCCTTCAGTTTCAATTCTCCATTATCGGATATCCGTTTTTGTGTTGGGTAAAAATAAGGCGAATCATCCACATCTACATTGTAAACAAGGGCGTTATATTTAGGATAGTATCCTTTTGCTGTATAAATCATGGTAGAAGAAAAACTTTTCCCGGCAACAAAAGACAGGTACGGCCCAAGTTTAAGATTGGCTTCCAATTTAGGAGATAAAGTGTAGTTAAAGTGCAATAAAAGAGGAATGTCAATAAAGCTGATTTTTTGAACTTCTTCCAGGTTATTCCCTTGTTCATACAAGTGTACCTGCTCATTATCAATATCTGTTGTCCACACCGAATCGTTGTAGTTTAAATTTCGTGTGGTTTTGTAAAAGCTGTAATTTAAGCCAGCTGAGATGCCCACCTTTATTTTATTCACTGTTTTGAAGTAATATGTCAGGTCTGCACCACCTGCAAATCCTGTGTTTGCTTTTTCTTCGCTACCAAAGGTGTTGCTTTTTATAAGGGTAATGGCTGGCGCTAAATGAAAGTTAAGTTCCAAAGATTTGGCGGACTCCTGCTCCTGCGCTTTTAACGATCCAACCAGGATAACCAGAAGTGACAATTAAAAAATATTTTTTGTCGAACTCATAGCAATACCGTTTTTAAATGTTTAAACAATGTACAGTCCATCCGCCTTATGTGGGGAAGGACTGTACATTTCAGTTTTTATCGAACAATCACCTTTTTTATTTCTCTGAACTCTCCTATACTTATTTCAACCAGATAGGAGCCGACAGGAACGTTACCAAGGCTAACCTGCATAGTGGTGAATATGCTTTCCTTTGAGTAAATAAACTTCTGAAGTACAACGCCATTTGTATTTAATATTTTAACAAACACATCCCCATTTTCAGGGCAAGCCAAATCGATGGAGAAATAATCGGTTGCCACAGTAGGATATAAATTGGCTACGGCATCTTTGAACTTGATTGCTTTTGTTTCCGACTTGAGAATACATCCGTTTTTGTCGGTTGCGTTCACCCGATATTCCCCGTTCATGTTACTGCCTGTAAGCACAAGGAATTGTAAATTATCTGTAACGCTTCCGGTTAGCAAACTACCATCTGCCTTTGTCCACTTATAGTTTACAAATGAATTAGAAGAGTTATCGGCAATTAACAATGAAATCACCTCCGATTTTCGTTTCTCGTGCACCACTGGCATTACAGCATCATACATGGCCACAGTTATAGTGTCGGACCAGTTTTCGCATGATGTTGCACTATTCTGAACATAAATCGAATATTTCCCTGAAGCATTGTTTGCAAGAGAATGGTATTGGCTTGACGATTCTGTTATGAGCTCTCCGTCTTTGTACCACTTATAGGTGTGGGTATTGTCAAAGTTACTACATCCTATTGAATCGCCCAGGCAAAGCTTATTCTTAATGGTTGCCGAAGACATTTGTGCAATTAAGGGCTTAGCAGGCAATGGGTCTGTCTGGAAAGTTGTTTCTACCAATGGCACATCGTTGCCTACCATGTCGGTGAAGGAGCCTGCTTTTAATGCCAGATAATAAGTTGTATTGCACTTTAAAGTGGTTGAGGCTATGATCTGAGGCAGTGCATCCACACCGGCTTTTGGATAGAAACTGATCCGGTTGCCGGTACTTTTGAGATTATTGCTGCTTAATGTAAACGGTATATCTGTTCCGTTAATACCCCCTTCGCGGAATATAACTGCATTGACAAGGTTTGCAATCTTCATCCTTACAGGTTCCGAGAAGGAAATAACAGCAGGATTCTTCACATGAACGGTTATTTTTCCCTCAATGGTCGGAAAGGTAATTACCGGTGGAGCATTATCGACAACAAAACTTCGCAAGTTCAACCCGCCTGTTACCTGATTACCGGCAGGATCCTGGGCCATTACCGAAACAACAGTTGTTTCGTTTGCATTAACGGGCACTGTCCATTGGTAGGTCCATACGAGGTTACTGCTCTTAGTCATGGCAGCATTAATTACCAGACTGCCGACAGTAATTTTTGGAGCATTGCTTTCGCTTATCCCGTTGGTATCGGAGAAAGTTGCAGTAAAGATAACCACCTCGCCACCTTTGACCGAATCGTTGGCATGGTTGTGTGCCAGCTGAATAGTTGGCGACTGGTTGTCGAACAGCAACGATATGCCGGTGGCTTCTGTATTGTCGTTGCCAGAAGCGTCTTTAACAACATTGCTGTTTACATTGACCGAAACGGTGCCTTGTCCGGAAGGAATTTAAACTGA
>JAAUTT010000786.1 GCA_012031335.1 Bacteroidales bacterium
CTTATTGAGGTTGTCTGAAGATTGGCAAGTGCTATATAGCTGTCGATATATTTTTTGTCTTCTTTAATCGATTTGCCAAAAGCCCATTCAGCCTTTTGATAGGAACTTAACTTTTCTGTAACAACACCCTGGAGGTAATAATTCAGGGCGCTGCCTTCGAGTGCCAGTGTGCTATCGCTCACTTTCAGTGCATCGAACGCTTTGTCGAGCGCCAGCATAGCTTTTATTTTCTCCTGATATGCCGGCACAAACTTCCGGTTCAGAAATGTTGCTTTGTTAAGTACTGTTATTGCTTCATTATATTGCTTAAGTTCATTATACGATTTAGCCAGAAGCGTAAGCAGTATTTCACTCTTAGGGTCGAAAATGATGGCTCTGTTAAAATCATCAGCAGCTTTCTGATGATCGTTCAATAACTGATAGGCTAATCCCCGTAACTGATATGCCTCCATATACTCGGGGCTTAAATTGATTGCACTTGTAAACTGGGCAATGGCATCCTTGTAATTGCCGGCATCGTAAAATTCTTGTCCCGATTTAAAGAATTTTTTAGCGTTTTGCCCTAGCAGCGACGAAACCAGGAATAAAGCTATTACCAGGGTTAAACAACGTTTGGGTAGCAGAAGCGACTTTAACATATGTAGTTATTTATGAATAGGTTATCTGGTTAATTTTTGCAAAGATACAAATTCATCTTAAGTATCCAATCTGTCTATCAACCGGTTTGTGTTATTTATGAAAAGCTTAAGCGATATTCCGTCTATATCTTTTTCCGAACAGGGCAGTAAGTTAAGTTCGGGAGCCGGAATACCTCTATGAAACAAAGCCTTGCCTTTAAAAACGCGGGCTTCGTCCCAAAAACCTTTTTCTAATAATGAACCGGTTAATTTAGCACCTCCTTCTACTATGATTGAGAGGATTTTGTTACAAAACAAATGGGTCATTATCGACGAAATTACATCAATGTTGAAGTTTACTTTGACGAATTGTGTGTTATTGATGTTTAATGAAGGGTCTTCTGAAGTATAAACCATGGTGGGAACCGAGCCGTCGAAGATATGCAAACTTGTCGGAAGTCTCAGATGATTATCGAGAACGATTCTTATGGGGTCTTTCCCGGACCATTCTCGCACATTAAGACGGGGATTGTCCATCAGTGCTGTATTGGTGCCGATCATGATAGCCTGTTCCTCGCTTCTCCATTTATGTACCAGTATTCGCGATGCATGATTGGTAATCCATTCGGGTGCTTCGTCCTTTGAACGGTGTTTGTCGATAAATCCATCGGCTGTTTCTGCCCATTTCAGAATAATATAAGGCCGCTGAAAACGATGGAAAACAAAAAAACGCTTGTTTAATTCTTCGCATTCATCAGCCAATATTCCTGAGATTACTTCACAACCAGCCTGACGCAGAATTTCTATTCCTTTACCATACACCAGCGGGTTGGGATCAGGAGTGCCAATAACTACTCTTGGAATCTGGTGGCGGGCTATCATATCGGCACAAGGTGGCGTTTTCCCAAAATGAGCACAAGGCTCCAGGTTTACGTAGATTGTCGAATCCTTGAGTAAAGATTTGTCTTCAACTGCATTTACTGCATTCACCTCGGCATGTGGCTGGCCGTAACTTATGTGATAACCTTCGCCGATTATCTTACCCTGATAAACAATTACAGAACCAACCATCGGATTGGGTGAAGTATTTCCTCTCCCCATTGCAGCCAGTTCGAGACAACGACGCATATATAATTCATGATTCCCTTCCATAAATTTTATATTTTTGAATCATGACAAACACAACTGTTTTTGAGCTGGGAAACTTCCTTAAAAAGGAAATAGGTCCTTTCTATCCTAAGGAAGAAACGGATGCTATGATATACAGGATATTTCAACATGTTTTAAACTTTTCCAGAGCTGATATTTATTTGAAACAGGATACAAAGTTACCTAAATCTGTGCTTCAGCAGGTTGAAAAAATAACCGGTGGTCTTAAAAAATTTGTACCTCTGCAGTATCTGCTTGGTGAAACGTGTTTTTATGGTCTCACATTCCTGGTTAATCCCCATGTACTGATTCCCCGCCCCGAAACCGAGGAGCTGGTGGAATGGGTATTGAAGGAACAGGATCAACATACACTCGATGTTGTTGACTTTGGAACAGGAAGCGGGTGTATCGCTATAACAATTGCCAGTGAAAGACCAGGTTGGAATATTACAGCTGTTGATATTTCGAAGGATGCACTCAGTGTGGCCATGGAAAATGCTTCGCGCAATCATGCTACAATACATTTCTGTGAGGATAGTTTGCTTGATTTATCAACAACCTTGCTTGATATGAAGTTTGATCTTATTGTCAGCAATCCTCCCTATGTTACCGGGGAACAGAAGACAGTCATGCAGCCAAATGTACTGGATTATGAACCTCATATTGCTTTATTCGCTCCGGGAACCGATCCACTTATCTTTTACAGAAAAATTGCCAGGTTTGCTGCTTCTAATCTCAGGAAAAGCGGGAAAATGTTTTTAGAGATAAATGAAGCCTTGCCTTTTGAAACTGCCGGGGTTTTTGAATCTCAGGGATTTTCAACGGAACTGAGGAAGGATATCCATGGTAAATACCGAATGTTAAAAGTGTTTTAATATGACTGAGAAGGAAGCCTTAAACATCACCTATAAGCTTTGTTCCAAAAAGGAATATTCCTCGGGTGAAATTGCTGCAAAGCTCCGGGAATGGGAATTTCCCGACGAAAAGGTGCAGGAGATCATCCAGGTGCTTATCAGGGAAAAATTTATTGATGATCATCGTTACGCCCGGGCATTCGTAAACGATAAACTTAAATTTTCGCGATGGGGGAAAATAAAAATAGCCTATATGCTACGGCAAAAAGGGGTAGTAGACGATATAGTCCGTGAAGCCCTGGGCGAAATTGAGGACTCGCTTTACAGTGAGATACTTTTAACCGAATTACAAAAAAAAGCTAAAAAGTATAAAAGCAGCCAGCGATTATGAATTTAAGGGTAAACTGGTTCAGTTTGCCTCCGGACGGGGGTTTGAATATGAGCTGGCAACCAGTCTGGCCGATAAGGTTCTGAAAAAATAATTTATCTTTGCAAGCTAAAAATTAAATACCATGGTTATTGCAGAGCAGGTAAAAGACCTTGCGGAGCGCGAGCAGGCGCTCAGGAGGCATCTTTGACATCGATCGTAAATTAATTCAGCTCGAGGAAGAAGAAGAAAAAACTAAAGATCCTAAATTCTGGGACGACCCCAAAGCCGCCGAAAAACAACTGAAGCAGGTGGCCTCTATAAAGGAATGGATTACCGCCTATAATCAGGTCACATCGGCATTGGACGACCTGAACGTGGTGCTCGACTTTTTTAAAGAGGGCGAAGCCGGCGAAGAGGATGTCGACCTGCAGTTCCAAACCACCCTGAAACTTACCGA
>JAAUTT010000787.1 GCA_012031335.1 Bacteroidales bacterium
CCAGGGTGGCACTGTAGACCCGGTTTCGGTAATCGTGTACAGGTTCAATATTTATGAGTCAAATCCGTTTAATTATTTTGGCTAAAAGAAACTTAAGGATAAAAATCCACAGAAAACTAAGAACAAAAAACAAAGGAATAAGCCCGAAACCTTCCTTTACGAAATAGTAATTCACCAAGTAAAAAACGATCCACATGCGAGTCCATCTAGAACCTTGAAAGATTATTTTATTTTTTTTTAATCCGAATGTTATTGATTGTCCTACGGATTAATAATTCATTTATACGCTGTCCGTTATTTGAATCTTTATCATAAATGAGATTCAATACTTCCTGTCTATCGGGATATAATTTGAAATACTGGCAGGTATGACGCTAACCTTAAAACATGGTTTTTTTGATGAAACCTTTACTCAATCGAAAAGTATAATAGATGCTAAAACCCAACATCTCATTATTATCATTATTCGGGGCGTATGAAAACAAAAATTCTCAATTTGGTCTTTTTAAGCTTAATAAGTTTAAATACTATCGGTCAGACTTTTACAATCGGTCAAAGTGTAACCGGTCAAAATAACCTGATGGATATTAGAGGACAGAGCTTTAAACCTTCTTCGCAAGGGATAGGTTCTGGCAGTACAGGAATTGGAGATACTGTATTTCTTCAGCGATTTTCGGTTATATATTCAACAGGCGCCTCCCTGGACACCCTTTTTTTATACAGTGCTCTTCCTTCCGATCCACAACAACTGGATAATGGTTTGGGAGGAAAACTAATCGGGAAAAGTGTAAGAAAGGCAGAAAATGATTATCCGTACACCGATTATTTTTTCAACAAAATTCCATTACATAAGGATAGTGTTTATTATGTCCTTTTCCGAAGCAATGTTAACCTGGAAGCAGGTGCCGGAAGTTCATACAATGGTGGTATGGCGTATCGCAATATCTCGGATGCTTTTCAATCAAATACCTATCTGGATCTTAAATTTACAGCGGTCTTTTCGACACAACGAAATATAACCTGGTACAAACAGAAATCTCCCTATTTTGTTAAGTCCCACCTAACCATTCCCGACTCCGCTACATTAACAATAGAACCAGGCGTAACGGTTTATTTTGAAAACTCTTCCAGTCTCAAGGTACAAGGAACACTTTCAGCAAAGGGGACTGACGGCGATACTATCCGATTCAAAACACAAACCGGAGTTTGGGGAGGCATTACTTTCTGGAATGGTACCGGATCAGAAAATATTATGGGCGATAACGATTCGTCGTACCTTTTACATTGCGAAATAACCAATGTTATCAATGGTAATAATGGAGCTTTGCAAATAAGAGACTTTAACCGTATCCGTATCAGTAATTGTTATATCCATCATTGCAAATCAAACTGCGGTGGTGCCATTGGTTATTATCATTCCAATACAGACCTGAGATATTGCCGGATCGAGAATAATACTTCAACTTCATCTGGTGGGGGATTATGGCTAAGTGGCACACTTGGCGGCAATAAGGGTATTATTCGAAACTGCATTATAAAGAATAATTCGTCTGGCGGAACTTCTGGTGGAATATATTCCTACGGTCTTTCTTTAGAAATAAACAACAGCTTGATTACAAATAATAAAGCTGTTGGAAATGGAGGTGGCATTGAAACAATATGGAATACCCTTAAAATTGTGAATTCAACATTCTGTGATAATGAATCATCAAATTTTGGCGGAGCTATCTTTAATTATGGTTCTGTAAATCTATACAATTCAATTATATGGGGAAACAAAGCCAAAAAAGGGTCACAATGCCACAATGATGGCCTAAACGGATTTACATTTTATAATTGTGTTATTCAAAATGGCGGGAATTTGTCCGGAAAAACTAATTGTATTGCATACGATCCTTTGCTTGACGAGAATTATATTCCTTTATCCGGTTCCAGATGTATCGATGGCGGGATATCAATTCCTGAAAATGATTATGCTCCCGACTTAAAAGGAAATATGAGAAAAGCTGGTAAATCGGTAGATATTGGACCATTTGAACATGCAGGATTGCCTGAAAACAGGAAGCCATTTGTAATGGTAGATACCTCCTTAAATTTAATGTATAACAGTAAAATGGAAGTTAATTTCCAACTTGATGACCCTGATTCTACAAATGTACTTTCTTTTGATGTTATTAACCGTAAACCGGATCTGGTAGTCTCCGGGAAGACTTTGACAAAGTTTAAAGGTAGTTTTATACTTGAAACCCGGAATAACCGAATGGGCATCGATTCCTTATATTTTACGGTTAGTGACGGAACCAATTCATCGAATTCCGGAGATACCGTTCTGATAATTGTAAACTCAACCCCCGAGAATTGTATCCTTGCCTCGGATACTATTCATAAAAATATGATGTGGGGGCCAGGATTGGTTGAGGTAAACGGAAATGTATTTGTTAAAGAAGGTGTTAAACTTACTATTGCTGGTGGAACACGGGTTGTTTTCAATGGACCATATAAATTAATTGTACTGGGCAATTTAACCACTCTGGGGACAAAAAATAGCAAAATTGAATTTAGTGCTGCCGATTCTTCTGGTTTTAGCAACAGTTCATTTACAGGTTGGAGAGGCATCAGCATGCAGAATAAAAACGGACAGGATACATCGGTGTTCCGCTATTGCACCTTTTCATATGTAAATAACTTCAGCTCCAATATAAATGAAGAATCTGCGGTTTATATCAGTAATGGTTCATATACATTGATGTCGAATTGTGTTTTCCGAAATAACGAATCGGTTTATGTGGCAGGGCTACAAATTAACAAAGCTAAAGATGTTGATGTTGACTCCTGCTTGTTTCATAATAATATGGGGCAAAATACGGCTGCACTTTCTTCTGAAGCAAGAATAAATATTTTAAACTCGGTGTTTTCTAAAAATTATAGTGAAAGTTATGGAACTGTTACCCTCGATGGTAAATGGGCAATGGTTGCAAATTGTCTTTTTCAGGAAAACTCAGGTGATCCATCTTATGTTGAGGGTACTGGTATTTGTACAAGAGCAGATACAGTGCGTATATTAAATACTGTATTTTATAAGAACAGATCGGCTTTCGGGATAATTTCAGCTTGGGGCGACAGTCTCCTGGATATTGTAAATTGTTCATTTATAAATAATATAGGTACACGCTACAGAACCAGTATTTATTCCCATTGGACCAAAGCAAAAGTTAGAAATACTGTTTTTGGAATCCTAACCATGATTATGAATTTGATAGTTACGACATGATAAAACAAAGTTTGAAATCAGAAATTCGGTTATTAAAAATCCAGATATCAGTATTTCCTTGCCTGCTGATACATCAGGTATCATAAACAGTGATCCGTTGTTCAATAATTTTCCTGTAAACGATTTTTCGCTAAAGCCTAATTCGCCCTGCATTGATAAAGGATTATCCGATACC
>JAAUTT010000788.1 GCA_012031335.1 Bacteroidales bacterium
TGAGTATTTTCCGCGTTGTAATGAAGGTTTTTTTATTTGATAAAATATACATCCTTATAATGATTAAAAATACGGCACTTGTGCTGGAAGGAGGCGGTTTTCGCGGCATATTTACAGCGGGTATTCTGGAAGTTTTTCTTGAAAATCAGCTTTTCTTTGAGTCGGTGTATGGAGTTTCGGCAGGAGCATCCTATGGGGCATCCTACCTATCGAGGCAAATGGGACGAAATATCGCTGTTAATGCTTTTATTGGTGATAAACGGTATTGTAGCTGGAATAACCTGATACGGGAAAAATCCTTGTTTTCCTGGAATTTTATTTACGAAGAAATACCTCAGTTTATTATTCCATTCGATTATGATGCTTGAAAACTCGGAAAGTAAGTTTTATGTTGGAACAAGTAATTGTTTAACTGGTGTGTCTGAGTTTTTTCTTTTAAATAATCTGGATAAAAAAGAGTTTAAAACTGTTCTGTCGGCGAGCAGTTCAATACCATTAATTGCGCCAGTTGTTTCATACAATGGTAAACTTTTGCTTGATGGTGGACTTACCGACTCCATACCTTTCGAATATGCATTGAATCATGGCAATAAACGGGCTGTTGTGGTGTTAACCCAACCTGAAGGATACCTGAAAAGTCCTTTAAAGTTTACTGCATTGCTAAAATGGTATTACCGGAAACTACCAAAAGTTTATGAGATGTTACTGAACCGCGCCGAACGATACAATGCCTCTGTTCGTCAACTGGAAGAACTTGAAAAAGAAGGCTTGGTTTATGTTATCCGCCCCAAAGAAAAGTTAGTGGTTAGCCGGCTCGAGAACAATCCTTTAAAAACAGCCAAAGTATACAATGCTGCTATGGATTTGGCCAGAAAGGAGTATTCAGATTTACAGAAATGGCTGGAACAGTAAGCTAATCTTGCTCTACAAACCTGAATCCTGACATTATTAGATAGAGTATATATAATTTCTGAACCGCCAAATCAAAAATTTTCCTGAAAAGATTCAGAAAAATCCAAACAAAAAAAGGGCACTCTCTTTAAAGAGTACCCTCCGATGGCTTTGTTAATACTAATTTATTTCACAAACTCCGATTTTTTAAGATATTCTGCACTTAGCGCTATGGCTTCGAGCGATATTTTCAGTTTTTCGGCCATTACTTTTGGATCCTGGGGACCGAAACCCGGAGGAGGAGTTCCCTGTGGTCTGTTTTTCGACATTTCCTTCATCAAATCCTGCATTGTGCCTCCCTGTGCCTGTAATTTCTTCATAGCATCCATCATAGCTGTAGATTGTGCTTTCTGCTCCTGGAGCCATTTTTTCTTCTATTTCAACAAACCAATCTTCGTTTCCATTTTTATAGAATTGTTCAAATATGGCTTTGTAATTAATCTTACCGCTCTCGCCAATTACATACTCATCTTTTATATGCAACACTTTGAAACGGTTAGGATATTTTTTAAGATATGCCACCGGATCCTGCCCACCCATGGTAACCCAGTAAACATCCATCTGGAAGAATACCTTTTCGGGGTCGGTGTTTTGTATCAGGTAATCTTCGTATAACTGCTCGGTACCGGCAACTGGCACAAATTCAAAGCTGTGATTATGATACCCGAATTTTATACCTCTTTTGTTGGCTTCTTCGCCAATTTTGTTCATCAGGTTGCACTCCTCTTTCAGGATATCCAGATTACCCGACCATATATTCATTGGAAAAACCACATATTTGCAGCCCATGAGTTTGTGATCGTCGAATACCTTACCCCAGGCAGCTACTGTGGCCGGGACATCTTTAACATCGAATTTGGTGCGGGCATGACTCGAGATGATGGTTAATCCGTATTTGGTTGCCAAAGCAGCATAATCAGCTGGTGCACGACCGGCAACTTTACCCGAATTGGCATCATAATTCGATATTTCCATGGTTACATATCCATTTTCGGATAAGACCTTAAAAGTGCCTTCGATATCGGTTTCCAACCCTTTTACCGAATAAGTAGCAATACCAAGGTGTTTCTTCGGGGTGGGACTTCCCTGAGCAAAGTCAAAAGAAATTATCAGCAACATAGTTGCAATAAAAATATACAGGTATTTTTTCATTGTATAACTTTTTAAAATGGTGGTATGATATCCAAATTTACATATTAATGACAGCTGATTGGTTTACTGTCGACAAATATCCAATAAACCGGTACAGATATATCTTATGCGGCGATTGAATCTGTCAGATTTTAAAATGGGGATATTTTAGTTTTTCAAATACCTGGGAGTGATAGTTGGGACCTATAGGTAATTCCTTTCCACTGACATCGATATTATGTGCATTAAATCCTTTGATTTTACTAATAGAAACGATAAAGGACCGGTGAATACGGATAAATTCATCGGAAGGAAGCAGGTTTTCGAAAGCCGAAATGGTATGTTTGGCAGTTATATTTCCCGATGTAGTATGGATGGTGAGATAATCCTTTACACTTTCCACATAAATAATTTCATGGACCAATATTTTATGCACCTTTTTGTTGATGTTTAAATAAATAAACTTTTCATCCGGATGACTTTCATTGCTTTTTCCTGCCGATTCAATATTTTTCAGAAATTTATCGGCAGCTTTTATGAAACGCTCATACGATATGGGCTTAAGCAGATAATCGATCACGTTAAGTTCGTATCCTTCAAAGGCATATTCCCGATAAGCAGTGGTGAGGATTACCCTGGGAGGGTTCACAAGAGTCCTCAGAAAATCAGTGCCTTTGATGCCAGGCATCTGGATGTCAAGAAACAGCAAATCGGTTTTTTGAGAGGATAATAACGGAAATGCTTCAATAGCGCTGCTGAATTCAGCTGCTACTTCCAGGAAACCAAGTTTCCCGATGTGCGATTTAATCACTTCGATGGCCAATGGTTCGTCGTCGATGATTACACATTTATACTTCATGTACATCAGATTTTAACGTTCCCGTTTTTAATTCAACAGTTAAATATACTTCAAAAACATCCTTATGCTGACTAATCTCCAGGCTGTGTATGGCAGGATACAGCAATTCCAGACGCCGCCGTACATTCTGAAGACCAATTCCTTCCTTATATTTTCTGAATTCTCCCGTTTCGTACCTGTACGAATTACGTATTCTGAAATGCAGGCAGTTTTCTTTCATATCTACCTGCAGATCGATAAAGGGCGATTCGATATCCTTACTGGCGCCATGCTTAAAACTGTTTTCCACAAATGGCAGCAGTAAAAGCGGAGCAATAAGGTAACCGCCGGTATTTTCCGAAAATTGTGTATTAATATTGAGCCGTTTTCCATAGCGAAGTTTTTCAAGTTCAATATATCCACCCCAGTTGTTTCAGTCTCTTCCTGCAGTTCTACTTCTGTTTCTTTTACCACTGTATAAACTATATTCGAGCAGGTTCGAAAGCTGAATCACCATATCAGGCG
>JAAUTT010000789.1 GCA_012031335.1 Bacteroidales bacterium
CGAAATTTATCGCCATAATTTTAACCAGCTTGAACATGGGAAAACGGAAAAAGCAATCGCATATTTTAAAAACAGTTTTAATTGTTCCCAGTCTGTTTTGGCCGCTTTAGCTCCCGAAACAGGTATTTCGGAAGAAATGAGTATGAAAGTAGCCTGTGCTTTCGGTGGGGGAATGGGTCGTACACAGATGACCTGCGGGGCAGTTACCGGGGCTCTTATGGCTCTCGGGCTTAAATACGGAAAAGGTTTAAATGATCCGGATAGCCATAAGCTGCTTACTTATGAAAAAACTGTGAAATTTATGGAAGCTTTCAAAAACAAGCATCAGTCCATCATTTGCCGTGACCTGTTGGATGGCCTGGATATGGTGGCAGATAGTGAGCTGATAAAAGAGCGCAACCTTTACGAAAAAAAGTGCGCTCTGTATGTTGAGGATGCTGTGTCTATTGCCGGGGAGCTTATGAAATCTTAGAAAAAGAAGCTTACCGAAAGTTCCATTCTGTAATTAGTGAGCCATGATCCATTGATAACTTTTCCCATATCAGAAAGGTCAACAGTGCCGTATTTGACCGACGTGATTTCTCCCTCGAGCTGTAAGGCCATTCTTCCCGCAAAGTAGCTTACCGAAGGAGACAAGCGCCAGATGGAACTAACATCGTCGCTGCGGCCGTAAAACTTATATACGCCGGCTCTAAGGTTATTGAGATCGTCCTTAAAACCAAGGTTCTGTTGATATCCGCCGTAAATGCCAAACCTGACTTTTTCGCCATAGGTAAGGTTAAGCCAGGAGGTAAATGCCTTGGATGTTGAATAGGTTTCGTAGCCGGTGATGGTATTGAGGCTATTGCGCACGTATCCGCCCTGCATCATCATTTCGGCCTGGTTCTGGCCCAGCATGGCGTTTCCTTTGATTGTGAATTTGCCTTTTTTATATTGTCCAAAGGTAGCGATGGCCATTGAACTTACCTTTTCACCGGTTTTATAATTTACCTTATTAACCGTTGTATATTCGCGGGGTTGTAGTGATTTAAAGTTACCCATCAATCCTGTTGTGAAATTTCCGTTGGTATAGTGTACCTGCAGGTTTAAATCGGGAAGCATGGAGTTGCGTAAAAAGCGCAGACTTTGTTCCGGATTGCCTGTTTCGGCATTTGGTCCGAATGATGCATGGCCTGCCTGCCAGAAAGTAGCTGCAACAATACTTATTTTACCTGTCTTATATGTGTATCTTATCTGTTCGCCCCGGCAGAAAATATTAAACGGTGTGCCGTAGTTTAACGAAACTGTCGAAGGAACCACCGGTCCCTGCAGGGGATGCCAGTTACGGCCTATGAGAAGACTGCTCTTCTGCCAGTCGAATTTTACCCAACCCTGGCGGAAAAGTACATATCCGCTTTGTCCTGCCGTGAAGTCAAACTCAAAATAGGAAGATGTTTTTGCTTTCAAAGCTTCGGGTCCCGAAAACAAAGCTGAAAAACGTGTGGCTGTGGCCGAAAGATTCTGATTTGTCTTTTGATTCAGGTCTTTTCCGGTGCCATCCTTTTTAACAGGTTCGGGCCATAAATAAAATAAACCGTCAACGCCCTCCTTTCCTTTGCGGGAGTCGATAAAATAATCGGCACGGGCAAAACCGCCAAATTTTACGGTCACATTATCACTCAGTTTTACTGGCTGAAGATTTCCGGCTGGCTCCTGTGAATATGCACAATAGCTAACGGAAATAAAAGTTAGGGTTAAAAAATAACGGTTCATAGTTTTTATAAAAGATGCGCAATTTAAAAATATTTATATAAGGTAGTAAAAAAGCAGCATAATTCATAATCATTCTATATTTTGGCTGTAATATTTTTGAATCAGAAAACTCAATAACTTAAAAAGAGGCACTATGGGAATTATAAGCAAACAATATCTGGATGAATTTTCCCGGTATGTAGTTATGACACCTTATCCTTTGTTACCGACCTTAAAAAATCGAAAGGAATGTGGATTGCAACTGTTGATGGTGAGCGAATTTTCGATTGGGCCGGTTATTACGGTTCAAGACTTATCGGTCACAATCATCCGGACATGCAGGAGCCTGAGTATCTCGAAAAATTGATTTATGCAGCCAATAACAAAATGGCAAATCCCGATTTTCTTACGCCTGAATGTGTTGAATATTACCGCAAGCTATACGAAATTGCTCCACGGTGTATTAAGAATCCCCAACTCGAAATATATGCTGTGAATTCAGGTGCCGAAGCTGTTGAAAACCTGATGAAATATTTTATCAATCTTTATGATAACAGCCGCATTGAAGCTGGTAAGGAAATTGGTACACGGCGTATTATCTATTTTGAACAGGCGTTTCATGGCCGTACTATTTTCACCCTTAATATTACCAAGCTTTCGCATGTTCCGCTTATCAATAAAAACTTCAGCCAATGATGGTTGGGAATGTGCAGGTTCCATTCCCTGCTATTGATACCTCGCTGCCTGAAGCGGAAAACAGGCAGGTGATAGATAAATGCCTTGGCATTATCCGGGAGCAGATATCTCAATATCCGGGCGAAATAGTTGCCATGATTATTGAGCCAATTCAGGGTGCTGGCGGACATCGTATTACTTACCCGTATTTTTTCAGGAGCTGAGCCGGATAGCACATGAATTCAATATTTATCTCGGTTTTGATGAGGTGCAGACTGCCGGCGGTCAAACCGGACAAATATTTATGGCCGACAGCTTTGACCTTCCTTATCCACCGCAGGGGATCGCCACCGGAAAGAAATTTGCCAACGGGGTAATATATATGTATCATCCCATGACAGACCTCGGTATTCTCGATTCAACCTGGGGTGGTAACCTTGCCGATATGGTGAGGTTTGTCAGGAATGAAAAATTGTGGAAAGAGAGCACCTGTTGGAGCAGGTTCAGGAAAAAACTGAACATCTGCTCATGAAATTAAACTACCTGAATGCTAAGCATACCGATAAGATTTACAATATCCGGGGTGCGGGGCTCTATCAGGGTTTCTCTCTGAAAATCCCGGGAAATTAAATCCTTTACTCGACTATGCACTCGAAAAGGAGTCGCTGTTATTGCTCGAGGCAGGCACCGATACTATCAGGTTTCGTCCTGCCCTCGATGTAACCAAGGAAGAAATTGATCTTCTGATTGAAAAAACAGATCGCTGCCTTAGCGCTATATGGTAATGCCGGTTATGGCATCACCGGTAAAAGCTGAACCTGTCCTGCCTGATATACCGGAACTTTTGCTTCGGCCAGCAGTGTGTTACCCGTTTTTATCTGAATATGGGCAGTAACTGGCGACCTGAAGTATAAACTGTTTGTTGATTTGGCATCTGGTTTGGCATTGGCATCGAGGGCAACGGTTTCTTTTACCGATACCGATGCACTTACTGCATTTGCTCCCTGTCTGGAACCTTCCGAAACACCCTTATCGGG
>JAAUTT010000790.1 GCA_012031335.1 Bacteroidales bacterium
TCGTCGGCAATATAGCGGCTCAATTCAATTTTTCTTCTTTCACCATTCAAAAACCTACGCAGGAGGATTATACAATATTATTCAAACAGTCTGAAACTATTTATGAGGATATTGCCGAGTTTCTAACAAAAACTTTTCAGAATGATATTGGTGCTACATCCACCATTGCGAAAAAAATAGCTAAGTACGTTGGGAATATACTGAAAAATCTCGTTTTTAAATCATACGAATAAGCTTCTTTTGTATAATTAGTTATCTTTATAAGTATATTAGAGAATCAGTATATATTCAGGATTGCGTTAAACGATGAGGAAAACGCTATTATTAGCCGTTATTTTAATATCCACTACTTTCCCTTTTTCATCAATTGTAAACTGAACATACACTTTACCAGTTACAGAAGACTCCTGAATTTTGTGAAATATAACGTTCTTCTGAACCCATTCCGTAAATCGGGAAATATCACCGCCCTGGAAAGTAGCAGGTTATTCAACTACCAGAAATACTGCATTATGGTCTTCTTCAACGATAGGCGCTGTAACAAGGTCCTCTGCAATTTCAAATTTACTTTCCACCATAACTTGCGATCTCATTGATTTGCGCGAGATATTATTGCCCGGAACTCCTGAACCAACAGCATAATTATTCACTCCTTCGGGAAGTGGCAAAGGCTGTTTAACAGTTGTATTGATTCCGTTTTTGTTTCTTACCTTCTGAATCAATAGCAATAAAGGAAGTATATGCGGTTAAGAGGTTATATTTCAATCCCAGGTTAAGGACCTCTTTTTTGGTGTTTTCAAAATCACCGGGTACTTTGCCATAATCATCAAGAAGCATTATCCGGTTACGCGCCCAAAGATAGCTAAGTGCCTGGTTTTGCTTTACCGGATCAACTCCGTTAATTGCCATAGAACGGTTGTAATTCCCCTCTCCGGTAATTCCTGTAATTACCATTTTCCCTGATGCAGCACCTCTGTATTTCCCGTATATAAGCAACGGGCGGTCAGCATACATGGAAGGAACCGTAAGTGGTTCAGCCTCATAAACGTCAAATCCCGGAAAACTAATTTTAATATTGGTGAGTAATGGGGTTTGAATGTATTCACGGAAACGTTCTGCCTGTACATCGGCATTTTCGGGTTTTTCTATGATAAAGGGTTCGCCGTTGCCTACACGCGCCATCCCTTCGATAATGTAACGGTTTACAGCCGATCCGATGCCAAATGAGAAGAAGCTTGCATTTCCCAGATTACTCCTGATCAGTCGAACGTTTCTTTTTCAACATCCACATATCCATCCGTGGCTATTACAAACTACGTGCATAGCCTTCCACACCTTTTAAAGCCAGGGCTTTTTGTAATGCAGGAAGCAATTCAGTTCCTCCGCCTCCTTGTTGCTGGTCAATCAGGTGTATTGCCTTCTGGATATTTTCTTCGCTAACTGATAACGAATACTCACTGAGCAGATTACTGCAACCTGCAAATAATATAACATTGAACTTGTCTACCGGACGTAATTTTGACAGCAGGTTTCTCATCAGTTTCTTTGAAATTTCCAAAGGAAATCCATTCATGGAACCTGACACGTCCAGGATAAAAACATATTCGCGAGGCGGAATCTGGCTTTGCACATATCTTTGGGGAGGCTGAATCATGGCAAGAAAGAAGTTCTCATCTTTTCCCTCGTAAAGCAATATCCCCGTTTGTATTTGATCGCCCTGTAATCGGTACCGTAGAATAAAATCGCGGTTTCCCTCGTATTCATTACCGGTTTTAAGTTTTATCCTGGCCATATCAGCGCCTTTGTAGGTTATATCGGTTAAGTGCGAAGAGCAACTGATATCTTTCACAGGCATTCCGGCATTTAAATTAACCTGTATATCAAAACTATAAAGAGGTTTCTTGCCTTCGGTAGTAAAAGGATTGGCAACCCAATTATCATCAGGCGCTGCATCTGCCTCCTTTTTATTTGAATACCGCGGACCTGTTACCGTTGGGTAAACAAATTCATAAATCCCTTTCTCAGGTACAAGGACCTCTGTATAATAAAGCTCCACTTTAATTTCATCGCCAGGAAGGATATTGGCAACATTCATCTGGAAAACATTTGGACGCTGCTGCTCCAATAACGAAGCACTTTTACCTTCCTGTTTTGCTTTTTCATAATCCTGCCGGGCTTTTTCTCTTTCCTGTATAATGGCCTGAATCGTTCTTTCACCTATGGTCATCTTCATATTATATACAGCAGCGCGGGTTGATGCTGGAAAAATGTAGATAGCCTCGAGTGTGTTTTTTCCTTCATTTTTTATATACCTGGGTAACTTTTACGTTTGCAATTACACCTGCGATATCGGCTGTTGCAGAGGTTGATTTTAGCGGAAGCTGATCGGTTTCGGGATATCACTCAAAACAAAGAAGTACGGAGACAGAGTTTTTGTCGATGTCTTTCTCAATACCAGGTTGAGCTTTAATATTAATACATGCCATATTTACCAGTAAAAAGAAAAGAAAAACTATCCCCGGATATTTTTTTTGCATTTTTTTAGAAGTTTCCATATTCAAAATATTAAGTGTAACAAAAAATTTGCAGCTGCTTATATTTTATAGATACAAGCATGGTGCAAATTCCATAAAATTTAGCCAATTTTTTTTGAAATGGGGAACCCTGAAATTGTAAATGTCACATATATAAATATATAAAATGAAATATATCAGTTTCGCCGGCAGAAGTATTTTAACAAAATACCTATCCCGGGTGTTTATTAGCCAAAGTTTATTCCAGTAATTTATTCAACCCGAAACACTTTAAAATAAAATAACCATGAAAAAAATCGGAATTTTAGGTTCAGGAGCAGTTGCTCAGTCCCTTGGAACAGGATTTATTAATAACGGTTACGAAGTTATGCTTGGAACACGTGAACCCTCAAAATTAAAGGAATGGCAACAAAATATGGGTGGAAAGGCAAAAATCGGAACCTTTCAGGAGGTTGCCTCATTTGGAGAAATTGTTGTTTTATCCATAAAAGGTTCTGCAGCTAAAGAAGTTTGTGAAACTATGCCGCGATCAGTTAAAGGATAAAACTTTGTTATAGACACCACAAATCCAATTGCTGATGCTGCTCCCGAAATGGTGTGCTGCTGTTTTCACCGATATAATAAATCGTTATTGGAGGAACTTCAGGATATATCTCCCGAAAGTAAATTTGTAAAAGCATTCAGTTGTATAGGTAGTCCGTTTATGGTAAACCCGGCGTTTGAAAATAAGCCCAGTATGTTTATTTGTGGAAATGATAGTGAAGCCAAGAAGGAGGTGTCTGATATCCTTGATAAATTTGGCCATGAAGCAGAGGATATGGGTGGTAACGAAGCTGCCAGAGCTATAGAGCCTTTTATGTATTTTATGGTGTATACCTGGATTTAGAAACAACGACTGGAAACTAGAT
>JAAUTT010000791.1 GCA_012031335.1 Bacteroidales bacterium
AAAAAAACAAGGTTGGAAACTGCTTTTTGATGGGGTTTCATCCAATGGATGGCGGGGAGCTCATAAGGAAGAATTTCCTGAAAAAGGATGGGAAATAAAGGATGGTGTACTTTCGGTTCTTAAATCCGAAGGTAAAGAATCCACCAATGGTGGTGATATTGTTACAACTGAAGAATTCAGCAACTTCGATCTCACCTTTGAGTTTAGGATTTCAGAAGGTGCAAATAGTGGTGTCAAATATTTTGTCACCGAGAATGAAAAGAGTACCGGATCGGCTATTGGACTAGAGTTCCAGATTCTTGATGATGCCAGACATCCCGACGCCAAAATGGGTCGCGATGGTAATCGCACCATATCCTCTCTATACGACCTGATAACTGCCAAAGGGAAAAGACCTAATCCTATAGGACAATGGAATACCGGTCGTATTATTTCCAAAGGGACTCATGTTGAACACTGGCTTAATGGTTTTAAAGTTGTTGAATTTGAAAGAGGGAGCAAAGAGTTCCGCGATTTGGTTGCCACAAGTAAATATAAAATTTGGCCAAATTTTGGTGAAGCTCCCAAAGGAAGAATTTTACTTCAGGATCATGGTGATAATGTGTCCTTCAGAAATATTAAGATTAGAACATTATAATTAACTGCAATAACTATCAAATACAAAGGTTAAAATGGAAAATAAGAAGAAATTTCATTAAAAAAATGGCCGTTGGAGCAGCAGGTGCTACCATTGGCGGTGTTGCTTACGGTTTTTCTGCTAAAAGTTATGGAAATATTCTTGGAGCTAACGAAAAAGTAAGAGTTGGAGTTGTTGGTTTCTCCGATCGGTTCAGAGGTTCATTACTTCCCTGTTTTATGGACCATGCAGCAGAACTTAATTTCGAAATGGTTGCTTTAAGCGACATTTGGAGTGTTCGACGAGATGAAGGAAAAGCTTATATTAAAGAGAAAACAGGATGGGATCTGGCTATTTGCCGTAATAACGAAGAGTTATATGAACGGAAGGATGTGGATGCCGTTATTATAAGTACAGCCGATTTTCAGCATGCATTGCACCTGGTGGAAGCTGCTAAAGCAAAAAACATGCTTATGTTGAAAAGCCATTTGCCGAAAACTATGGACGACGCCAAAGCTGCCCTCAAAGCATGTCGCGAAAGCGGAATTATTGTTCAGATAGGATCCCAGCGTAGGAGTGGAGCAAACTACATTGCTGCAAACGATTATATTAAATCAGGAAAGTTTGGCGAAATAAAATGGTAGAAATGAGTTGGAATGTCAATCAGCCAGGACGATGGAGAAGACCCAAACTCGTAGCCACAATAAAAGAAACAGATACTGACTGGAAGCGCTTTTTACTCAACCGTCCTGCAGAAGCATGGGATCCGAGAAAATATCTCGAATATCGGTTGTTTTGGCCCTATTCGTCCGGCATTCCTGGTCAGTGGATGTGTCACCAGATTGATACCGTGCATTGGTTTACCGGTTTAAACCATCCTCGCAGTGTTTCAGCAAATGGAGGAATATACCAGTGGAATGACGGACGTACTAATGCCGATACTTTGACCGCAGTGTTTGATTATGGTCCCGTAGATGATAAATCCAAAGGGTTTCAGGTTGTTTATACATCACGTTTCAGCAATTCTGCTGGAGGTACCAAGGAACTTTATTTCTCAAATGGTGGTATGTTAAATCTCGATACCAACAAAAATATCCCCCGAAGGCGGTTTACAGGCTGGTGAAGCATCTGCCATGAACATGAAACCAAACCTGCTCGAAGAATTTAAGCTTCCCGAAGTTTCGGTTTCAACAGGGGCAAATACAAGTGCGATTCATTAACATCGGGTCACATGCGAAATTTTATGGAGTGCGTACGTTCAAAGAAAACACTTCATGCTCCGGTGGAAGCTGGTTTTAACCATGCCATTGCTTGCGTTATGGCTAATGCTGCATACCGTACAGGTATGAGAACTACTTTTGATGAAGCTACCCAACAAGTTATGGCCGGGGGGAAAGTATTTAAATACTAAGGATATGAAGAAACTGTTAAGTGGAATTTTTTTAATGCTGCTTTATAATGTAGTGTATACCCAATCCGGCAATATTTCCGGAAAGGGTATCAGCATTGTACCAGTGGAAAAAGACCGAAAAGTAGATGTTTACTTCGATGGAGTTTTATTTACTTCCTATATTTATCCTACAACACTGGAAAAACCAGTACTTTATCCATTAAAATCAGCCAAAGGGGCGTTGATAACCAGGGGATTTCCTATAGAACCCAGGGCTGGCGAAAGGGTGGATCATCCTCATCATGTGGGTTGGTGGTTAAACTATGGTGACGTAAATGGACTGGATTTCTGGAATAACTCTTATGCAATACCTCTGAACGAAAAACAAAAGTATGGTTCAATCCTGCACGATAAAGTTGTAAAAGTCGAAAACGGAACCGATAAAGGTGTATTGGTGGTTAAAACGCAGTGGGTTAACAATAAAAAGGAAATGCTCCTTACCGAAGAAACCACCTTTATATTCTCGGGTGACGCCAATACAAGAAGGGTAATCAGGATTAGCAGACTTAATGCTGTTCAGGATGTAAAATTTGGTGATAACAAGGAAGGAATGTGTGCTATTCGTGTTGACAGGGCATTTGAACAGCCTTCTGATAAACCTGAAGTTTTTACTGATGCTATGGGGAAACCTACTGATGTTCCGGTTTTAAATAACGCAGGAGTAATGGTACTTACCGGAGCAGCGAAGGGAAAGAAAAAGACGCTGTTTGGGGAACCCGTGCAAAATGGGTAAGTCTGTCAGCCGAAAAGGACAAGGATTCTGTTTCAATTTGCCTGTTTGATCATCCCTCTAACTATGGATTTCCGGCACACTGGCATGCTCGTGGTTATGGATTATTCTCAGTAAATAATATTGGAAGTAAAGCATATAATGCTTCTGATCCCGAAACGACCATGACACTTAAGAAAGGAGAATCGGTGACCTTTAAGCATATGTTACTGATTAAATCAGGCGGTTTTGCTTCCGATGGTTTATTAACCCAGGAATGGAATAAATTCAGCAAAAATGATTCATTAAAGTCAATTAATTATCCCATCAAAGGCTGATAGTCAAATTTTGGCAAAAAGGTTGGGGTGTGATAATTGATTGACTTTTATCCTAAAATTACATTTTCCCTCCAAAAATATAATTTTCAAGATCTTTTATTGTCGAGTCCTGCTGTTGGATAATAAAGTTTACAACGTCACCAATCGAAATCAGGCCTTTTATTTCATTTCCCTCCGTAACAGGAAGGTGGCGGATTCTTTTGGCAGTCATAAGTTCCATACATTCATTAATACTTGCATCCGGACTTACACTGAATACCGATTTTGTCATAAAGTCACCCACTCTGGCAGCTTTGGATGTATACCCATGTAAAACAATCTTAC
>JAAUTT010000792.1 GCA_012031335.1 Bacteroidales bacterium
CACCATAAAGATCAGCTCCGAAGGCTTGTTGCGGATAATGGTTTCGGCTTTGGTGGATTGTCCGTTCTCTCCCACAAAAAATATTCCCTGGTTCGGGTCGGTGGTATCAATGGCAAGGCGGTGTCCTGTAATCTGGCCAACTCCGCCAATGGTAACCAGTTGATCCATCAGTGCCGAAGCAATGTCTTTGAAATCGGCTAGCACTGGCAATTGTTTGGTTGTTTCGGTGATCGAAAGTGTAAATTTACCTTCAATCTCTTTTAAATCCACACCCGGACTAACTTTGATACTAACCGCATGACGGGCAGGATCGTAACGGTCATTTTTATTTTTAAACACGCCAATTACCCGTGGCGCAATGTTAAACAGACCTGTATTTACCGTATACCCGGCAATCATTTTCTTGTGGATTGCCTGCTTATACTGTTGAAAAAACAGTTTTGCCTCACCTTTTGTAAGAGTACTTCCTGAAGAGGTCATTTCTTCAATTAAATCGTCTTCGGACACGGTTCCAATATACACCGGAACTGCATAATAATCGTCCGGATCTTCTGTCATTTTGTTTTCGTGGAGGGCGTAATAAAGAATGTTTTCCATAAAAATATATTTAGTTGGTTTTAAATACGAGGGAAAGATAAAAGTGTAATTCGAAAAAATCAACTACCCTGAGGGTAGTTTTCAAAGGAAGGGAATGTAGAATTATCTACACAATCACTGTAAACGTTAGTACTTGCAGGCAAAACGTAATGTGTCAAGAATATCAACTTCGCCAGAGCATTAAATAATATCCATTACAGCTTCGTCACCTCGCAGATCTCAACATTAACGGGGTATTTGTTAATTACTTATATTAAAAAAATTTACTATTTTGCATACGCCATTTTAACCCTTACCAACAATGTCAATTACCAATCTTTTTTTCAAACCAGTCAGAGAGGTCCACTATGAAAATCCTGAGGATTACAATTTTGCCCTGGAGTCCTTAAATACGCTAATTTCAATTTCAAAAATACAGGATGCCTCAATTTATGTGATTGACTATTATAAGCGAGGATTTGCGTATGTATCTGATGGACCGTTGTTTTTGTGCGGATATTCCGCCAAGGAGGTTCAGGAGTGGGGGTTTGAATTTTTACAAAAAGTAATCCCTCCAAAGGATCTCGAAATGCTGCTTGAAATAAACGAGAAAGGATTTGACTTCTTTTATAATTTACCCATAACCGAACGCGACCGCTGTTTCATTTCATATGACATTAATATCAAAAACCGAAACGGTCATACTACTCTTATTAATCACAAGCTTACACCACTTAAAATTATCAGTAACGGAGATATGGGATTTGCTTTATGCCTTATCAGCTATTCTTTCAATAAAACATCAGGAAATGTTTTTATTCAAATGCTCGATAACTGTAAAAGGTATAATTATTCACTCACCGCTAAAAATTTATAGAAGAAATATACCATAAAATTATCGGACCGTGAACAGCAGATACTAAAATTGATGTTAACTGAGCGTGCTACCTGTAAAATCGCTTCAATGCTTTACATCAGTGAGAATACGGTAAAGCATCACAAGAAAAAGATTTATGAAAAATTAGGAGTTAATTGTATGGAAGATGCAATTTTTTATGCAAAAATTAAGAATCTAATATAATTCGGAGGAAATGGAAAATACATAATAGATTCCTCATTTCAATTATTACGGCTGGATGCCGGAACAAAAAGCTTAGCGAGACGCCACGCTTAGCCGAGGATGGAATCATTCGCATTGGCTATTGTTTGCGTTTTTTTGTTTATTTTTGAACTTATTACGCGATTTTAAAACACAACAGGCTCATTTAGTAACCCGTTAAAAAAATTAAGACTATGTATACTTACAGGATTATATTGAACCACGAACCCGAGGGGGGATATACCGTAATAGTACCATCTTTACCTGGTTGCATTACCTATGGCAATGATATTGAGCATGCCAAGGATATGGCTAAAGAAGCCATTGAAGGGTATATTGGGTTATTAAAAGACCAGGGAGAAGAAATACCGGACGATAGCCATTCATTGGAATATTCGCTTACGTTATCATCCTAAACAATGAGCAATCTGCCATCGCTTACACCTAAAGAACTGATAAAAATCATTGAACGTAAAGGTTTTGTCCTTAAACGTATTCACGGAAGCCACCATTATTTCGTACACCCTGCCACGGTAAAATAACCGTGGTGCCAATGACACAATAAAGACCTTGCTAAAGGTACGCTTCATGCTATTATTAAACAGGCAGGTATTGAAAAAGACGAACTTTAATACAAATCTTGTTTTAAACCACTATTAACCTGCCAGTAAAATTTCAGCGCCAACTTTTTTTAGGTCGTTCCAGAATTCGGGGTACGACTTTGAAACAACTTCGGCATGATTGATTATAATGCCAGGGTACATCAGCGCAGCCGGAGCAAAGGCCAGTGCCATGCGGTGGTCGTCGTAAGTATCTATCGAAATAATATCCATGGCAGTTCCTTTTCTACCATCCAGGTCAGCATTCCGGGTTCGGGTTCTTGTATGATAACGCCGAATTTGGCCATTTCTTTCTGAAGAGCAAAAATCCGGTCGGTTTCTTTTATTCTTAGGGTTTGTGCTCCGGTTATCCGAAAAGGTATTCCTCTTAAGCACAGCGACACCACAAATGTTTGCACCATATCGGGTGTGTCTATAAAATCAGCTTCAAAGAAGCTGCACTTCACATGTTCTCTTGAAATGAAAATTTTATTATTTTCGTAACGCGTTGCGACACCGATGCGATTGAACAAGCCGGCAATAGCGGCATCGCCCTGTGCACTGTCGGAAAACAGACCATGCAGGGTAATCTCTGCCGAATCGGCCAGCATTGCAAGCTGGTACCAGTAAGAAGCTCCACTCCAGTCAGCTTCCACAATATAATCCTTTGGAATATAATTCTGATGAGCAATTTCAATTCTGTTCCCTTCCCAGGAACTTTCGATTCCAAAAAATTTCTCATTTGCAGTGTAAGCCGCACATACGAGGAGGAAATGAGGTGGTCGTTAATATGAATGGTAAGTCCATTGGGCAAAGCAGGTGCTATCAAAAGTAATGCAGTGATATATTGGCTGCTGATGGAACCTTTCAGGCTAATAGTATCTCCATCCAACAATTTACCGCTGGTTTTCAGAGGCGGAAAGCCTTCCTTTTCAGCATAACTAATACCAGCACCCAGGGAGTTCAGCGCGTTAACCAATTCGCCAATAGGACGATTTTTCATCCGGTCGCTGCCGGTTATTGTTTTTTCGATTCCGGCAGCAGCAAAATAAGCAGTGAGAAAACGCATTGTTGTACCGGCATGACCAATATTTACAATATCATCTTTCGATTCAAATGCATGATTCATGTGCCTTGGTATCGTCACTTTCCGAAAGATTGA
>JAAUTT010000793.1 GCA_012031335.1 Bacteroidales bacterium
AGACAGGTCAATAATATAGCTATTTTTAAGGCAGTAAAATTACTTTAACCAAGGAGTATAAAAATAGACCTGCATGGGCAGTTACCCATAGCCTTCAAAATTACTCCACCTCCCGCCAATCCCCATTCTCCTTAATCAGGCTGATAAGTTCTTCTACTGCTTCTCCCTCAGGGATATTTTTCTTAATTACCTGTTGCTTTTTGTAAAGGGTAATCCGTCCGGGACCTGCTCCTACATAACCATAATCGGCATCGGCCATTTCGCCGGGACCGTTTACAATGCAGCCCATAATTCCTATTTTTAAACCCTTTAAGTGGTTTGTCCGTTCACGGATTTTCGCACAGGTGGTTTGAAGGTCGAACAAGGTGCGGCCACACGAAGGGCAGGAGATATATTCGGTTTTTGAGATGCGGGTGCGGGTAGCCTGCAGAATACCAAAGGCTATACTGTTGATTTCACCGGAAGAAATAACAGCATTGTTTTCAATCCAGATGCCATCGCCCAAACCATCGGTTAGCAAAGCCCCAAAATCGCATGCAGCCTTTATCTGTAATGTTTCAGTTACTTTCTCAGCATAATTTTTATAAAGGATAACAGGATTGTTGAGGTTGAAGTAATTTAATCTTGCAAAGCAGGCTCGCCATTCGGCTACAGCATTTTTCGATTTGCTGTCGAGTACAATAATGGCATTGTCGGGAAGAACACAACCTTTTAATTGCGATAGTTCCCTGTAATTTGTTTTTACAAAGAATAAGGCCGATTCCGGTTGGAATTCCATCAGTTCTTCAAGGGTTATCATAGGGAAAGCATTGATTTTCCCCTTAAATGCCAGCCAGTTGTAAAATGGGGTGATTAAATAATGATTCTCAGGTAATATAATATCACTGGGTACAGTACCCATAAACAGAAAATCGGCAGCCTGCTCGTTGAAACTCAGTTTACCGGAATTTTCAATATTCCATCCCCAGGCCGTTATTTTTTTATTCAGTTGTTCTTCCCCGTAAACTGATCCTATCACCACGGGTACATGTTCCCCTCCGGTATTGGATACTTCGTGTGTTTTTCTGCGGATATACTGAAAGGGATTGATACCGGATTCATCTTCTGTATTTGCAAAGGCAGTTTCTTTCTCTCGGTTTTCAAAGTAGGCTACTATTTTTTGCTACAGGAATTTCTAATTCCGGATCTTCGGTAAGCGATACACGGATTGTATCTCCAATACCATCGGCCAAAAGGGCTCCTATGCCCACGGCCGATTTGATCCTGCCGTCTTCTCCTTCTCCTGCTTCAGTTACACCCAGGTGGAGGGGGGAAGTACATTGCTTCTTCGTTCATTCTGGATACCAGCATGCGGTATGCCTGAACCATAACCTGCACATTGCTTGCTTTCATGGAAATAACAACATGGTCGAATTTTTCATCCTTGCAAATGCGCAGAAATTCCATGGCGCTTTCGGTCATTCCCTCCACGGTGTCGCCAAACCTGCTCATAATGCGCTGGGAAAGCGATCCGTGGTTTACACCTATCCGCAGTGCCGTGCCATTTTCTTTACACAGGTTCAGCAATACGATGAATTTTTCTTTCAGTGCCGTAAGATGTCTCTGCCATTCGGTTTCGTTATTTGCCTGCGAAGTATCGAATTTGCTTTCGCTGTAGTTACCGGGGTTGATGCGTACTTTTTCGACCACCAAAGCTGCCGCCTCAGCCACATTGGGACTAAAATGCACATCGGTAACCAGCGGAAAGTGGTATCCTCTTTTACGAAGTTCTTTTTTTATTTCGGCTACATACTCCACATCAGCAACTGTGGGAGTTGTAATGCGCACCAGTTCGCCTCCGGCCTCGTAAATACGGATACATTGTTCAACGGTATCTTCGATTTTGCGGGTGATGGTATTGGTCATGCTTTGCAGACGGATGGGCTGATTACCGCCAATGACAATGTTACCGGCTTTTACCTCCAGAGAAGTGCGGCGTTTATATTGATACGGGGAGTTGCAGAAGTTTGAAAATGATGTCATAATATCTGTTTTAAAATTCTCAATAGCCACGCCCTTCAGGGCGTGGAAAGATTATTGATTATATTGTGGGTAGGGCTTTAGCCCTTTCATTCAAAATGATAGTTTTTCATAAACTCTTCATATTCTTGCTGGAAAGTTTTCTTTTTATGATGTTCTTCCTGATTTCGGATGTACCTCCTGATATCCTCAATTTGTGATTGTCCTACCGACACAGCAAAGTATTCATCCTGCCATCCAAATTTTGATTCTGTCAGCATCTGTTTGTTAATCCAATGCGACGATTCGCCTTTTAAAAGGTTGATTATCGTTGCAATGTTCTGATCGGCATTCATTGAAATAAGGCAATGGATATGCTCAACATCTCCATTGATATGATCAATAAAAATATTCTTCTCTTTTGCATATTCCTTTATATGCTCAATCACTTTCTTTTTGATCGGAGTGTTTAGGTAAGGATTTCTATCCTTGGTTGCCCAAACCGCATGAATGTAAATTTTTATGAACGACATTTTTTAAAATTTAAAAGGGCTAAAGCCCTGCCATTTCATTGTTCTTACAATTTTTCCCCATCCTGAAGGATGGGGCTATTAAAAATAAAAAAACCCTTCCTGTGTTTTGGTGTGCCAAAATTACCAAGAAGGGTTTAATAATAAAATTCTTTAATGCTTATTTTATGCCGAATTCTGCTTTAAGAGCATCAACATAATCAAGTTTTTCCCAGGCAAAGAACTCAACCTGTTTGGAGAGCTTGTCGCCGTTAATATAATAATCTACTTCCTTTTTATAAGCATCGCGGCCAAAATGTCCGTAAGCTGCAGTTTCCTGGAAGATAGGGTTTTTCAAACCGAAACGTTTTACAATGGCATAAGGACGCAGGTCGAAAATCTTGTTTACTTTTTCAGCTATTTCACCATCGCTGAGGTTCACTTTGCCAGTTCCATAAGTATTAACATACAAACCAACCGGACGGGCAACACCAATTGCATAGGCAACCTGTACAAGTACTTCGTCGGCAATACCAGCAGCAACAAGGTTTTTGGCAACGTGACGAACGGCATACGCTGCCGAACGGTCAACTTTCGAGGAGTCTTTTCCTGAGAAAGCACCACCACCGTGAGCTCCTTTGCCTCCGTAAGTATCAACAATAATTTTACGGCCGGTTAAACCAGTGTCGCCGTGCGGACCACCAATTACGAACTTACCGGTTGGGTTTACGTGGAGAATATAATCGCCTTTGAATAATTTGGCTTCTTTTTCAGGAAGTGTTTTAACAACGCGTGGAATAAGGATATCCTGAACGTCTTTTTTAATTTTTTCGAGCATCAGGTTTTCAACATCAAAATCGTCGTGCTGTGTTGAAATTACAATAGTGTGAATGCGTGAAGGCTGGTTGTTTTCGCCATATTCA
>JAAUTT010000794.1 GCA_012031335.1 Bacteroidales bacterium
ACAGTTTTGTGCCACTCTTATTTAAGTAATATCAGAATTGCACTAACAGGAAAATTATTTTAAAACGAATTTGTTAATGTTTAATATAATAGTTTACAGCTTATTCAACTCAATAAATGATACATATGAAGAATAATTTTTTTTTAATAGCAATGATAGCTTGTAACTGTCTGGCAATGGGGAATCTCACTGCTCAGAATCCTATTATTACTGATATGTTTACTGCCGATCCGGCCCCCATTGTTTACAACGATACACTTTTCCTGTATACCGGTCATGATACGGCATCTGTTACTGCACCCAATTACAAAATGCCCGACTGGTATGTTTTTTCAACTACCGATATGGTGAACTGGAAAAATTATGGTTCCTGCTTATCTCCAAATACTTTTTCATGGGCAACTGGCGATGCTTATGCCGCTCAGTGTATTCATCATAATGGTAAATTCTACTGGTTTGTATCTACCTTCCATAAAAACGACGAAAATAGCAAAGGTGGTGCTGCTATTGGTGTAGCTGTATCCGACAGGCCAACCGGACCCTTTAAAGACGCCATTGGCAAAGCTCTTATTACTAATGAAATGACCACGGACATGAAACATGGCTGGGACGATATCGATCCTACCGTTTTTGTTGATGATGATGGTCAGGCTTATCTCTACTGGGGAAACGGTAGCTGCAAATGGGTGAAGTTGAAAGACAGCCTGATTGAACTTGATAGTCCCATCACAGCATTTAAGCCGGAACATTTTATTGAAGGTCCATGGTTTTATAAACGTAATGGTTTATATTATCTCGTATATGCCAGTGCCGGAACCAAACCCGAAATGATCGAATACTGCACCTCGTCAGGCCCAACAGGACCCTGGACTTACAGAGGTATTATCCAGGAAAATGTTCCGAATAGTTTTACAACTCACCCCGGAATAATTGATTACAAAGGGAAATCCTATTTCTTTTACCACAATGGAGCATTACCAACGGGAGGTAGTTACCGACGGTCAATTTGTGTCGATTATATGTATTACAATCCCGATGGGACCATACAGAAAATTATTCAAACCAAAGAAGGAGTTAAGCCGGTTAAATAATGGCTGTCCTCAAAATAATATTTCACTTATTTTAATAACCATTAAGTTAAATACATAAAATGCCAATACGTTATCTGGGATTTTATTTTCTAACAGCCTTGTTGTTTAATACAGCATTTGCGCAGGAAAATTCTGCCCAAAATCCGGTTATTTATGCTGATGTTCCGGACATGTCCATGGTAAGGGTAGGCGATACTTACTATATGAGTAGCACAACCATGCATATGAGTCCTGGGGTTCCCGTAATGGAGTCGAAAGATTTGGTGAACTGGAAATTAGTGAGTTATGCTTATGATATTACGGAGTCAATGGATGACCTGTGTCTTAATAATGGTAAAAGTAATTATGGCAGGGGTTCCTGGGCCAGCTGTTTGCGATACCGGAATGGCACCTTTTATGTTTCAACTTTTATCCAGACTACAGGAAAAACATACATTTTTTCCGCAAAAAATATAAAAGGACCCTGGCAAATGACTTCGTTCAAACCATCGTATCATGATCATACTTTATTTTTCGATGATGATGGCCGGATATTCATGATTTATGGAGCCGGTAAACTTATGATTGTTGAACTTAAGGAGGATTTATCAGGAATTAAAGAAGGTACTGAGAAGATACTCATCGAAAATGCAAGTATTCCTGCCGGACCAAAATTTGGGCTGCCTGCTGAAGGTTCTCAGCTTTTTAAGGTGAATGGCAAATATTATCTTTTCAACATCACATGGCCAAAAGGAGGCATGCGAACTGTGCTGGTTCACCGGGGCCGATAACATTTCCGGACCCTATGAAGGGAAAATGGTATTTCAGGACAGGGGTATTGCACAAGGCGGAATTATCGACACACCAAAAGGTAACTGGTTTGCCTATTTATTCAGGGATAACGGTGCCGTTGGGCGAATTCCTTACCTGGTGCCTGTTAAATGGGAAGATGGATGGCCGGTGCTTGGAACGGATGGAAAAGCACCTGATAAACTGGATTTACCTTCAGGTAAAGGTATAATTCCGGGTATTGTGGCATCCGACGAGTTTGACAGAAAAAATGGAGATGCACCCCTGCCATTGGTATGGCAATGGAACCATAATCCTGATAACAAACTTTGGTCAGTCACCAGTCGTAAGGGTTATCTGAGGTTAACCACAGGACGAATTGACACTTCCTTAATAATGGCCCGAAATACGCTTACGCAAAGAACATTTGGTCCGGTGTGTTCCGCATCTGTTCTTGTTGATGTAACACATATGAAAGATGGTGATTTTGCCGGGTTAGGCCTTTTGCAAAAAAAGCTTTGGTCTGGTGGGAATTAAAGTTGATCAAGGTGTTAAATCGGTTGTGATGGTAAGTGCAAGTTCGGGTAAAACAATTGAATCAGAGCTTGTTCCTGTGAATAAAAATACCATTTTCCTTAAAATAGATTGTAACTTTTTGGATAAAGCTGACATTGCGAGCTTTTTTTACAGTCTCGATGGTAAAACCTGGTCGAAAATAGGCGAGCCTCTAAAATGATTTATTCAATACCACATTTTATGGGTTACCGGTACGGTTTATTTAATTATGCCACTAAAAACACCGGCGGGTTTGTCGATTTTGATTATTACCGTATTGAGAAAAAAATTACATCTGATAAATTAACGTCTGAAATTCAATTTATTAATTGATTGGAAAATCTATAACCATAATACAACTTAAGTATGTTGTAAAAAACAAATTATAATCGCAGAAATGAACCTTTTTAACTTAACCCTATGTCGTATTTTAAAGAAAAAATAAAGATTTTATATCCAAAGCAGAATATTGCAGGCAAAGCGAATAAATACCTTTTAAAGGGATATTTAAAAATCTATGTTTGTTGTTACTTCTTTGTTATTTGTAACTTATGTATCCGGACAAAAACCCGAGCTGAATGATTTAGAGTATTTTGAAAAACAGGGTGTTAACGTCTTAGTTTACAGCAATCAGTTCAACGGCATGTTCTTCGATGAAAAAACTGCCGGGATTGAAATTATTCACCATGGCGTTAGAACCTCTACCGGTGGTGCTGTTCGGCTCCAGAATACGCCTGAACAATGGGACCTGATACCTACCCTGGTAAATCGTAAAGTAGACAGGGATGCTAATACCATCACAGTTGAGTTGACATATAAAGAATTCAGTTTTAACTCCAAAGTTAGTGTCACATCCAAAGATAACGGAGTAGAAATTAGTGTGTTTCTGGATAATCCTCTTCCAAAGGAACTTGAAGGATATGCAGGTTTTAACCTTGAATTTTTACCACCAGCTTATTTTGAAAAATCCTATCTGGTAGATGGAAAACCTGGCATCTTTCCCAGATATCC
>JAAUTT010000795.1 GCA_012031335.1 Bacteroidales bacterium
GAAAACTGTAGCAGAGGAAACTTCAATTCTTTATGGCGGAAGCTGCAAAGCATCAAATGCAAAGGAATTATTTGCCAATCCGGATGTGGATGGTGGCCTTATTGGAGGTGCTGCACTTGTTGCAAGCGAATTCCTTGGAATAATAACCGCTTTCTGAAAATAATATTCGAAGTTAACTGTTTACCTGAATTCTTGGGTCAAGCAGTTAACTTTACTCTTCCATTTGTCTATTCCTCAGGGTTCAATTTAAATTTTCTGCAATGTACTATATCGAACTTTCCTGTAAACTTAATTCTGATTCTCTTGAACTTTTATCAGCTTACCTAATTACAGGGCTAAGTGAATTAGGTTTTGAAACTTTCGACGAAGAAGAAAGCAGCCTGAAAGCGTATATTCCGGAAACCGGATATAGCCAGACTTCCCTCGAAGAACTCATAAACGAAATTCCTGATGAATTCGGGAAAGTTACTTGGGAAATTCTAAAAATTGAACAGAAAAACTGGAATTCCGAATGGGAGAAACATTTTAATCCGGTAATTATTTATAATACAGTATTAATAAAAGCCACATTTCATAAGAATTTGCCGGAATTTCCCTATGAGATAGTTATCGATCCTAAAATGTCTTTTGGTACCGGACATCACTCAACAACCGCATTAATGATTAAAACTATGCTTAGCCTGCCCTTTGCCGGAACGCATGTTTTGGATATGGGATGTGGTACGGGTGTTTTGGCTATTCTTGCCCATAAGTTGGGTGCTACAAATATTACAGCTATTGATATCGATGAATGGGCTGTTTCTAATGCTAAAGAAAATTTTGAATTAAATGAAGTCGATAAATTTGATTTATTGCTAGGAGGTGCCGAAATAATTGGCAACCGCAAATTTGATTTTATCTTAGCCAATATAAACCGAAATATTCTGATTAACGATATGACATCATATGCAACTGCCTTAAAACAAGGTGGAGTCTTATTAATCAGCGGAATTTATCATACTGATCTTGAACTTGTCCGTTATGAAGCGGAGCAAAACCAACTTACCTACAAGAATCATCTCGAAAAAAAATCCTGGATAGCTGCCCGATTTACAAAACTGTAAGAAGTATTTTTTTAACTTTATTGAAGTTAAAATTTTTAAGCATATAGTCACGTTTCTATCTTTGCCCCGGGTGGTGAAGTGAATGGCTTTTGCAATTGATTTTTTCTTAATTTGGTAATTAGCTGATACGGTTGTATATGAAACATCTTTCACTGGTTTTTAGGATTTCTTTTTATTTATATATCTGTATTTTCACAGGCTCAAAAGTTTTCATTTTCAGGTGACCTGGGAAAATATCCCGATGAGCTTTTTACTGTAATGGGAGGAAGTAAACTTTCGGACGAAGACGATCTCTTGCTTAAAAGTTTTGCCGATTCATGGAAGGCTTCTTTTCTAACCGATGAGCAAAAAACTGAAATAATCAACTTGTCAAATTTAATGCTTGAGAAAAAAGCAAGGGGTAATCCTCATTTCATAACATTAACACAATGCCTTCTTGCGGTTACAAATAATGAAAATATCAACAAATCCTATTCCGGATGGATGGATGGGATGTTTCATTTGCTGAAAACAACCAAAACGCTGACTGCATTTACCAATTACATGAATTTTACCCTTAATCTTAGTGAAAATGGGTTTATTTTTAAATCGGGTTCGGTTCAATGGAAATTTTCTAATCAGGATATTGTTTTCCAACGCGACAAATCAGGCCTTTGGGTTAAATTTAATAAAGGCGATTTAACATGTTATTCCCGCCGTGATAGTATAGTTGTGTTAGATACAGAAGGAATTGTTAATCCGGTTGAAAATATATGGATAGGTAATTCAGGAATCGTAACCTGGGAAGAGCTGGATACGATGTCAATCAGGTAAATGCCCGGTTTAAGCAGATATTAAATTGAACTCAAAAAAATAGAAATTTGATGCCGACTCTGTTTCTTTTACAAATAAGCAAATATTTTGCTCAACCTATTCTTGGTAAACTTCATCACGAAGTTGTTCCCGTACCCTCACCTGAACAAGCTGATTATCCCCGGTTTGATTCCTATAACAAACGATATCGTATAAACAAACTTTACGAGGGAGTTGACTACGATGGTGGTTTTTCCATGAGAGGGTCGAAAGTAGTAGGCTCAGGTTCCGAAACCGAAGATGCCATAATAAGTATTTCGAACAAAGGAAAAGTACTGATGGTGGTTAGATCTAAGTTTTTGTATTTCGTCCCGACAGAATCAATGGAATTAATACTCAGGCATTACTTCGCCTGGAAAGGGATTCACTCTTCCATGCCGATGTTACATTTGTTTATAATGTTCAGCAAAAAGAAATAAATCTTTTACGGGGTTCGGACTATTCATCCCGAAGTATGTATTCAAATTCCTATCATGGTGTAGACATGGATTTTGAACTTTTTTCCTGGAAAATTGACCAACCTTTGGTTAACCTTACTATGGCCAGGGGATCAACCATTGGAAAAGCAAGGTTTTTATCCCAGAATTTCTATAATCAAAGTCAGTTCGAAGTCATACAAGGAATGGATGATATTCATCCGCTTGTCGCGCTAAGAAGATATAGTCGTACAATTAAATCTGACCGTTTCAGAGCTGAGGAATTTGCACATTTTCGTAACAAAAATTTAAGTGAAATAAGACAGGTATTGATGGCTATGGCTCAGGAAGGTTTCATCTTTTATAATATCCAGACAGATGAAGTGCGTTTGAAAAAACGACTTTACGATTACCTCGATTCAAGTACCGGAAAAATTGATTTGATGTAATTGACCTCAATTCATCAACAGAATCACCAGTTCAGAATTCAACGCTTAATATGGAGAATTACGATCTTTTGATTAATGGTATTCCACGCATATTTCTTTCCGACTCTCAAAATGTAGTAATATATCCAACTAATGATCGTATTACATTAAAACAAAACCGAAGCTTTCAGTTCGATGGTCGTATTGATGCAGGGTTATTTACTTTTTTCGGAAGTAATTTCTTTTTTAATTACAACGATTTTAAAATAAACCTCCAAAATGTAGATTCAGTTCAAATAAAAGTGTTTACAGGGGAAGTTGATAATTTCGGGCGTCCGCTTACCCGGAGCGTTCGTAATGTAATTCAGCATATTACAGGAGATTTGGTAATTGATAAATCGGACAATAAATCGGGTAGACATAGTTATCCCATGTATCCTTTATTCACAAGTCGCGAAAACTCTTTTGTATATTATGATGCAGCTGAAATTCAAAATGGAGTATATCCAAGAGAAAAATTTTTATTTTGAATTGAGCCCTTTGTGTTGGACAGCCTCGATAATTTTAAAGAAGAGGGATGGTTTTAAAGGTAAGTTGAATCAGCGGGAATTTTACCAACG
>JAAUTT010000015.1 GCA_012031335.1 Bacteroidales bacterium
CAAGAATTTTATAGTCAGGTTTTCTAACAAAGTTCACAAATAGTTCCCGACAAGTCGGGGAAAATAGGTATGCCTGATCATTCGTGCATTTGTGGCAACTTTTATTCATGAATAATATAGGATAAACACATTCCACTTCGGGGTGTGTTTTTTTATCGAAATGTGTCAGGTTTATCATTTTCCACGACAATAGAATAAAATAAAAATTTATTCGCCATGAAAACCGTATCAAAAGAAAACCTGTTTCAGTTAAAAGATTTGTTGCTGGTAATTGACAAAAACAATTACACCGAAAAACCTGAGGTGTTGTCTGGGGCAAGCATTGGTCAACACATGCGCCATATCCTGGAGTTTTACCTTCTGCTGGTGTCAGGTTCATTTTCGGGTGCAATAAGTTATGACAAACGCGAGCGGGATATCCGTATTGAAGCTGACCCGGAATTCGCAATAAATACGATCGACCGGTTGTTAAGGGGAATAGATACGCTCGATGAAACCCTTCAGGTTTATTTGGAGGCCGATTATAGTATTAGTGGTGCAACCCAAAATAATATTATCAGCTCTGTAGGCAGGGAATTGGCATACTGTATCGAACACAGCATCCACCACCAGGCCTTGATAAAAGCCGGATTAATAGCCATGGGCTTAAAGAGCTTAACCAACGAACACTTTGGTGTGGCTTATTCAACCATTCGATACAGAAACAGCTCATGTGCACAGTAACCTACATACCGCCCACCAAAAAAAGAGGCTTTATTCTCACCTCGAACCGCGACGAAAAAGAATTCAGGCCGACCTCTCCCCCTGAAATTTACAGGCATTTTGATATTCCGGTTGGGTTTCCAAGGGATGCCAAAGCCGGAGGTTCGTGGATTGCAGCCAATGAAAACGGACGACTGTGTTGTTTGTTAAATGGAGCTTATATACCGCATACCAAAGAACCCGATTATACCAGGAGCCGGGGTAATGTATTGCTTCAACTGGCAACATCTCCTTTGAGTGTTGAATCATTTTTTATGAAAGACAGTTTAACAAACGTTGAACCTTTCACCATTGTTACCTTTGAACAAAAAAACGCTACCCCGGTCTTTACCGAATTTGTATGGGATGGAAAAGAAAAACATTTCAGGGAGCTTGATAAAGATGCGCCATATATCTGGTCGTCGGTAACGCTTTACAGCGAGGAGCACCGAAATATACGGAATGAGTGGTTCAACCAGTTTTTTCAGAAGAGCAATAACGATATTTCGCCTGAGGATGTATTCGGGTTTCATTCGGGAACACATACCAACGATAACTCTATCAATGTGATAATGCAGCGGGATGGCGGACTGAAAACCGTTAGCATTACCCAGGTAATTCCAAAGGAGGGAAAGCTTTTAATGCGCTACACCGACTTATTGAATAATTCAAATCACCAAATTGAAGTATGAATGCACAATCAAAACATACAGGATTTGCCATTGCCCTTGCCTGGCCACAAACTTACTGCAAACAACCGGGTACCTGGTACGACCCGATAACCTTATTTTTAGGAGTCAACCGGAATAATTACTACAAAGTTGGCCATGCTGCATTGGTACTTATCGACAGTAATAGTCAGGAAGCTCATTATTTTGATTTTGGGCGGTATCATGCCCCATACAAACATGGCAGGGTACGCAGCGCCGAAACCGACCACGACCTTGAAGTAAAAACAATTCCACGGTTATTGGCCAATGGAGAAACTATTGAAAATTATAACGACATCCTGCAGGAATTACAAACCAATCCTGCTTGTCATGGCGAAGGGGAATTACACGCATCATACTGCCCCGTTAATTTCGAAAAAGCGTATGCAAAAGCCCGGGAAATGCAGGAAAACAGCCCAATTCCTTACGGCCCGTTCCGTTTACGTGGCAGCAATTGTTCTCGCTTTGTAAACACAGCCATTTTAGCCGGCAAACCCGATTTCAGGTACCGGTTCAACCTAAAATACCGGGTTCCGTTAACTCCCACACCAATGAGCAATGTCAATGCCCTGGAGCATCAATATATGTTACCTAAACTGTTAAAAGGAGAGCCTTTTTGCCCCTTACGGAAACTGGATAAACAACTGCTTACGGCAACATTACCACAACCATTTAAACACCCTGCTATTCCCCAAAACGCACAATGGCTGAGCGGTGAGGGCGCAGGTTCGTGGTTTGTGTTCGAACTGGAGGGGACACTATTGAAGGTAACACGTTATTCGCCGCAAGGGGTAATTGAATGCACGGGTTTATATGAAAACCGCGATGCCGTTGAATTTTTAAAGACATCACATTCATTCACCGTTGCATACCCAAGTAATTGCAAAACAGTATCGCTAATAGTGAACGGGGCTGAAATACAGTTTCGCAGGGCAGTTTAAGTGAATTCTTTAGTTTATTAGTTGTTTTCATTACGGAATAAGTGCAAAAAGCAGTGATAAAGGAAATAGCAAAAAACGAATCCTTTATCATAACCTAACTTTTGGAACTTTTTGCCGTTAAATGTGAAAATGATTCAGGTTTATTTTTGGCTCATTTAACGTATGTTCTGATCAACTAAACTTTTATCCCATGAAGAAAATGCATAGTCCTTTTATGCTGCTGCTTACGATAGCCCTTGTTATTTTTACAGGTTTAACAGCCCAGGAAAAAATTGAAGTGAAAGATGTAAACCAGCCTACCTCACGTGGAACTCAACCGGGTTATTCCGTTTTTATTAAAGATGCTACCCTTGAGAATGTGACAAAAAAATGGGGACAGCTCATGAAAAATGAAAAGGCTGGCGATATTTTTAAAAACAAAGAGGAGAAAGTTAAATATGAAATGAAGGCTGGCGAATACCTGGCCGAACGCACTATCGTGAAGGATATTTCCAATAAATATATCAACACCATTGCCATTATATCGAACACTGCCGGAGGGGTTCAGCTTACTGCTTTTTTCGAGCTCGATTCGGTATTTATTTCCAAACAAACTCTGGGTAAAACCTATACCGATACACGCAATTTTGTCCGGAATTTTGGTGTGGCTTGCTATAAGGATGCTGTGAGTGCCGAATTAGCCCGGGAAGAGAAAAACTGAAGGAACTCCTGGAAAAACAGGAAAGCCTGCAGGAGAAAAAGCTGTCGCTCGAGAAAAATATTGTCAAATCCGAAACAAACATCAGTGAGCTGGAATCGCAGCTCCGTGCCAACCATGTTCAACAGGAACGTAACAGTCAAAATCTTAAGATGATAACCGATTCTCTTACAAGTCTTTCTATAAATTCGCCCAATTATGCCGTTTATAATAATCGCCTAAAAGAAGAAAACAAAACCCAGAAGCGGCTCCTCACTGATAATGCTTCGTTTCATAAAAAAATCGAAAGCAACAAGTTGTCCATACAAAACGATAAGGATGCCATAAAAAAGAATATCATCGATCAGGAATACCAGACAAAACAGATAGAATCGCAACAAACTACCGTAAATTCGGTCCGGACAAAGCTGAGCAATATCAAATAGGATATGCCCGATTGCTTGTAATTTGCTGATTCACTGGTATCAGTTGCTTTAATTATAACCGCAGCAAATTGTTAAATGGTTTCTGTGTAGTTTGTTATTTTTATTACTATTTCATTTCGTATTAGTATTAACTTCAGTTTGTATAATCTTCATCTCTTGCTTACATTTGTATTTCTGCTGGTTATACAAATAAATCCTTATTATGCTGGATTGGTTTATTACGAAATGGGTAAAATTCCGGGTTGTTTTTATATAAAGGGGCAAAGTTGGTAAACAAAGGCTATAAGTGGCTCATGGTCAGGTTATGGCAATTCCGAAACCGCAATCCACGGGGCTTTGTTTATATTCTTTGCTTGTTAACGGGACTCATTGGCGGAGTGAGTGCCGTATTTCTAAAAAATATTGTACATCTTACCGGAGAATTAGTGTTTTCGGCCTTCGACGAAGATATTCCCAATTTTGTTAATCTGGCTATACCCGGACTAGGTATCCTCCTCACCGTGCTTTTCATTAAATATGTTGTAAAAGAAAATATCAGTCATGGTATTACCAAAGTGCTCTATGCCATTTCGAGGAATAGCTCCAAAATTAAAATCCATAATACATATTCTTCAGTTGTTTCCAGTACGTTAACAGTTGGTTTCGGAGGATCGGTTGGTCTCGAGGCTCCCATGGTTTATACGGGTGCAGCTATCGGATCAAATATTGCCGGCGGTTTCCGTATGAATTACAAATACCGCACACTCCTCATCGGGTGTGGATGTGCTGCTGCCATAGCAGGTATCTTCAAAGCACCCATTGCTGCCACCATATTTGCGCTGGAGGTTCTGATGATCGATCTTAACATGTGGTCTATTATCCCGCTGCTGATATCGTCGGTTACCGGTGCCAGTATCTCCTACATGATGATGGGTGATACCGCTACACTTTCGTTTACACTCTATGAACCTTTTGTTAAAACCAAGATACCTTTTTATATCGCACTGGGTGTGCTTTGCGGATTACTTTCTCTATATTTCAGCAAAAGCCTGAGATTTTACGAAAAATTTTTCAGCAAGATCAATAACGATTATAAAAGAATTCTGATAGGTGGTGTGGTTCTAGGAATCCTTATTTTCCTCTTTCCGCCTTTATTTGGCGAAGGGGTAACATCCCTGCATTATATTTTGGGTGGGGTTCCCGAAGATGTTGCCAACAATAGCCTGTTTTATACTTTCAAAGACGATAAGTGGCTCTTTTTTGGCTTTTCTTGTGATGGTGCTACTCCTGAAGGTTGTTGCAGGCGCAGCTACAACTGGGGCAGGAGGTATTGGCGGGGTTTTTGGTCCTGCCTTGTTTATGGGTGGTATCACAGGTTTTATTTTTTCGCGCGCTATCAATAATACAGGTTGGACTTTTTTTATCCGAACGCAATTTCTCCCTGGTGGGAATGGCTGGCATAATGTCGGGTGTTATGCATGCCCCGCTGACTTCTGTCTTCCTGATTGCCGAAATTACCGGTGGTTATTCGTTGTTTGTTCCGCTTATAATTACCGCAACGGCATCGTATCTCACTAAGTCATATTTCGATCCCCATTCGGTATATACCAATAAACTGGCCGAAGAGGGCTCACTTATCACTCACCACAAGGATAAGGCTTTGCTTCGCATGTTGCAGATTTCGCAGCTCGTGGAAAAGGATTTTGTTACCATTACTCCCGATGCTCCGCTCAAAGAGCTTATTCATCATATTTCCCGGTCGAAAAGAAATATTTTCCCGGTGGTGGATGCCGACCAGAAGTTTATGGGTGTTATTTTACTGGATGATATCCGCGATGTTATGTTTAAACCCGAAATGTACGATAAACTCGAGGCTAAAACATTTATGACCCCGGTGCCTTATACCCTGAGCCTCAAAGAAACTGCCGAATCGGTAATTAACAAATTCGAGATAACCGAAGCGTGGAGTCTGCCGGTGGTCGAAAATGGCAAGTTCGTAGGGATGCTCTCAAAATCCAAATTATTGACAGTTTACAGGGAAACACTTGTAAATATGTCGGATGAATAATTTTTTAAAAGATTATGTCCAATCTTTTTCCTTTCATGTGTCATTAGGATGAATTTAAATTTAAAATGTATACCGATGGAAGAATTCATGTTAATTTTCAGACACCAGGAGGGCAGCAAGGTTGCCTCACCCGAACAAATTCAGACCTGGATGAAACAAACCATGGAATGGATAGGTGGTATTGCTGCACAGAATAAATTTGTGGAAGGCAATGGTCTTTTTTTCGACGATGCCAGAGTGGTAAGGCATGGCGGTTTAGTAACAAACGGTCCATTTGGGGAAATTAAAGAAACCCTGGGAGGGTATATCGTTGTGAAGGCTGAATCGGCCGATGAAGCTGCTGAATTTGCAAAGGGAAGTCCTGTTTTACAGGGCGAAGGTAATACAGTAGAAGTGCGCAAGTTAGCCCGCCACGGCGACGGGAAGTAAAAATCTGCGCATGGAAAATCGGGAGTTACTTCCACATTTGTTCCGGACAGAGTACAGCAAACTTACAGCTGTACTCTGTAAAATTTGGTGTTGATTTTATTGGAATTGCCGAAGACCTGGTAAGTGAAACTTTCGAAATGGCACTCCAGATATGGCCTTACCGGGGAATTCCCGATAATCCTGTAGGCTGGCTTTATACAGTAGCCGGCAATAAAGCCAGGAATTTTATTCGAAAGACCGAGATATTCCGAAACCAGGTTACTAATAACATCAAACAATCAAATGAGTTAACGGTCTTACCAGATATCGACCTTTCTTTTCAGAACATAACCGACAGTCAGCTAAAAATGCTTTTCGTCCTCTGTCATCCCTCCATTCCCCGGGAAGCCCAGATAGGATTATCCCTCCGTATCCTGTGCGGTTTTGGTATCGACGAAATTGCCAATGCCTTTCTTACAAACCGCGAAACGATCAATAAACGACTTTATCGTGCAAAAGAAAAGCTCCGCGATGAAAATATCCGGGTGGAATTACCTGCGGAAACGGAAATCGGCAAAAGACTTGATACGGTGCTTCATACCTTATATTTACTGTTTAACGAGGGATACTATTCCGAAACACACCAATTGGTATTACGCGAGGATCTTTGCCTCGAAGCCATGCGATTGACAAAACTGCTGTTGGAAAACCAACTGACAAGTGTTCCAAAGGTGAAGGCCCTGCTTGCTCTGATGTGTTTTCATACCTCCAGATTTGCTGCCCGGAAAAATGAAACCGGAGAAATCGTTTTGTATTACGATCAGGATGAAACATTATGGAACCGCGAAATGATAAACAGCGGTGTTATTTATCTTCATGAGGCTTCGAATGGAACGGAAATCTCAAAATACCATCTGGAAGCAGGAATTGCTTACTGGCTTACCAAAAAGGAAGATACAACTGAAAAATGGGAGAATATTCTGCAATTGTACAATCATCTGCTGATGATGGAATATTCACCAATAGCCGCTCTTAACAGAACATTTGCATATTCAAAAGTTTATGGTAAAAGCGCTGCCCTTAAGGAAGCCGAAATGCTGAAACTTGAACGAAATCCTTATTACTTTAGTTTACTGGGCGAATTATACACAGATGTTGACAGACTTAAAGCAATCGCCAACTTTGAGCAAGCACTTTCAAATGCAAAAACACCTGCCGATAAAGCCATTCATTCTGAAAAGCTGAACAGTCTCAGTTAATCCCTGCTTTTCAATCCATTCAAATCCGAATCGACCATGATTTTGCCTTTTCCTGCGGCGGCTTTTGCTGAGAAGCCGGCTTTTACCTGTGTGTTCGACGAGGTCTTCAGTATAATTTCTTTATTGTCTACATTGTTTGTTACAAGATCCATGGATTTGTCGCAGTTAAATACACATCCATAAATATTGATCCGCGTTGGCAGATAATCATTCATAGCTTTATTACCATGAAAATTAATGCGATTGTTCTTTAAGCTTGAATTGGTGATGGTTATCACATCTACCGGTGTTCCAACGGATATAAGTTCTGTAGACTGTTCGTATTTTACCCGTATATTATCAAACAACAATTGTTCCTGCATGGGGACTTGCGCACCCGGGTAATACGACCTGCTGTACCTGTCGTTATCGAAATGGATGGAGAAGCCTGTGCGTGGTTTTTCAAGGTAAATATCCCTGAAGACGATATTGCGGACTCCTGCTGTATAGGTAACATCTTCCTGTACCATGCCCCATTTAATTCCGTCGATTACCTGACTCCCTTTTTCATGGACCGGTTGGGTATTCGATGTATATACTGTGCCATCGGGCTTGGCTTGTACCCTGTAAATGCGACCGTTGGATACTACTGCATCCGATTGCTGTACCTGCATGCCTGGCTTCCAGTCTATCCATCCTCCTGCCAATATCCGGCAGAAATATCCTGTTGTTTTAGGTGCTGCCAGGTCGTGACAATTTTCAATAACGCCATCTTCAATCCACCCAAGTTCGGGATTAGATGTGGCATAATCGTGAGCATTGAGGGCTATAGCATCGTCGTAGGTTTGGAAAACACCGTTGCTGATACGGAATCTTTTGCCTCTTCCAAGGTGAACACCATCTTTATCTCCTTTAATTATCACATCGTTGATGAGTAAATCCTCGAAGGTACAGACATGGATGCCAAACTGGGCTTTAGCCAGGTCAGGACAACGAAAGCGTTCTATCTTCAGGTCTTTCACATAGAAGAAGGCTATTTGTCCCCGCAAACCAAAAACCTCATCCATGGCTTTGTCAACGCCATTTACAAAGAGGTTAAGACCTTCGATTACAATATTTTCGTCGTAGGTTTTGGTGAGTGCGCCTTTGTTCAGAAAAACATGGGTAAAAGCTCCTTTTTCATCTGTCTTTCGTAAAAATACACCATTACCGAATTTCAGGGTAGTGTTGCTTCCCAGATAAACCGTACCGGCCATGTTGTATGTTCCCGGGGTGCTCACTATAATAGTACCGCCATTTTCAACAGCCTTCTGCATCGCCCTGGTGTTTTCGCTGCCACTTGCCAGAGGGCTGAACCCAAATCCGGCTGCATTCCGGAATCCGGAGTTTTGCAATTCAATGGTTTGAGGGAAGGGAGCATTTACCTGTGCAGTGGATAATTCGCTGCCGGTGTTTGCGATGATTATTAATGCTATAAGAATTTTTTTCATTTACCTGATCTTAACTAAATTTAACCTAACATTTAATTACCGGCTTTGTTTCAGTGCCGCTTACTGTCGTTTCTCCACAGACTTATATGCCATTTACGGCTGCCATCTTCCCCCATATCGGCATTCCACACTTTGGTTACCAAATCGGTATCGCCGTCATTGTCCATGTCGCACAGGATGGTATCGTGCCAGCCTGGATTGCCGGTGTGGATAATAACATTTTCGAACTTCGGGTAGTTGGCTGTTCCGGTGTTTACCCAAACAAAGCCCCTTTCGGCCAAACCCAGAGGTTTCATTCCCTGATCGTCGTCTTCCTGTTCTCCCGAAAAGATATCCATAAGTCCATCGCCATTAAAATCGGCTATGCCCAATGAGTGGAGCGAGCCTGATGGTCCTTCCGGAAAGGGGAGGGGAGTGAGCATGAAATTACTGCCCTGATTGATATTGAAGATAATGTATGCCTTTGAATTTTCTCCGTCGCAATCGGTATAAACAATATCGTTATTGCCATCGTTGTTAAAGTCGTATATAACGCTACGGATGGATGTTCCGTAAAGTGTATGAGGAATTCCAACCGGCACACCATATTGTTTCCAGCGATGCAGCAGCCATGATTCTCCTTCTTTTTTACCGGGATTTTCATACCAGCCCGAAGGCATTACAAGGTCGTTGTAGCCATCGTTATTAAGATCGCCAATTCCACCCGGTGCAAAACCTCCATGAATGCCGTTGTTCCAGAAGGGCATTTCGCGCTGGTTAGCCAGGGTGTCGATATCATAAAATTTCCAATGGTAGGGATCTTTCAGGTTATAAACCCGGATAATTCCCTGTTTATTATTATAATTCTGACAGTAGGCAATTATTTCTGCCTTTCCGTCGGAAGTGATGTCGGCTGATACAATATCATGATTTCCGATTCGGACATGGCCCCATTGTATATATGCTTTCTCCAGATAGAATCAGGTTTTTCCTTAAGCTTCCCGGGATTTTCGAGCCAATAGGTTCCCATCACTATGTCGGGATGGCCATCGGCATTTAACATCCAGGGTTGTAGCTCCTAATTGCCTGTGTATTTCGGTGGCAATTACAAACCGTTGCCAGGTACCCCCACCCTGATTACGGTACCAGAAAACTTCGCCCGATTTGTCGCTTTGAATACTAATGTCCATAGCTCCATCCGAATCGAAATCATTAGCTGTAAAACCTCCAATTCCGTTGGTGGCAGGTTCAAAAGGAAAATCGATATACGCATGGGTAAATATTATTCCGGACGATTGCCCTGAAGCCTCCACGTAACATATGAAAAAAGGGAGTATGAGCCAGAAAAATATTAGGAATCTCATTTGATTGTAAATTTATTTATCCGCAAATTATTCCGGAATTTTATTCTGCATAAATTATTTTGACGACGGTGTCAAAATTTTCTTTGTGGTTTTCTGCTGCACTGATGGTTAACCCTGCTTGCTTACTCCAGGTAAACGAAGCATTCTGCCCGGTGCTAAGCATAATAACCTGCAATGGTTTACGATTTATTTTAACAATTGCGGGTCCGGCATGATCCTTTAATATATGTGCATAATAGCAATGCCCTTTTTTAGTGAGCGGAACGTTCGAAATCTCGGGCCAGTTAATCACACCTTCTGTTCCGGTAACCGATTCACTGTTCTTATCCATCCATGCAGCAAGTTTTTGACATTCGGCGTAAAAACCCGGACGCATGGTTCCATCGGGTGCCGGACCAATATTGAGAAGGTAATTTCCACCATAGGAACGGGCGTAAGCAAGCACCCGGATAATTTCGTTGAGGTCAGTAAAAGTATAGGTGGGCGAATATCCCCAATGTCCGCTCCACGAGTTGCAGAATTCCCACCAATCGCCTGGTTTCAGGTCTTTGGGCTTTTTTTCGGGATGTTTAGCCCATTCAACTTCTTCTGTAATATAGTCCCCAAATGCTTGGTTCTCATCATTTGTGTTCCATCGGGGATTAATTACCATTCCTGGCTGAATAGTTCTGAGCCAGGTATGCATTTTCCCGTGGTATGTATTTACTTCCGGCCAGTCGATACCATCGAACCACAAAAGATCTGTTTTTCCGTATCGGGTCAAAAGCTCGCTTAGCTGACCGATGGTAGTATTGAAAAAACTGTCGAATTTCTGCTGTTTTATGCTATCGGGAAAGCCTTTATTACTTGCTTTCCTGGTATAGTCGTAATCGGGATATGGTAACTGATAATCGGGATTACTCCAGTCGCGTGGCGAAAAATAAAATCCAACTTTCATCCCGTATTTTCGGCATGCTTCAACATAAGGTTTTAATAAATCGCGGTTATCCATAAATTTCGCCGTATTCAGGTTTCCGTATTCCGATGGCCATAGGCAGTAACCATCGTGATGTTTGGTAGTTAATACCACATAGGTAAAACCGGCTTGCTTGGCGGCGAGTATCCATTTTTCAGGATCGTAGGCCGAAGGATTGAATTCGCCTGCCAGCCTGTAATACTCTTTTACACCAACAGCATAGCAGGGACCCGCCCACGGGCAGTTTTAATCATGGTCCATGAAGGGTCAAGCGCTCCTACACTATGTATGCCCCAATGGATAAACAAGCCCATACCTGCCTGGGGAAACCACTGTGCATCCTTATGTTCGGTATGCCTGAAAGGTGCGCCTTCAATGGTTTTAATAAGCTCAAAAGCTTCTTTTTGCTGTGTATTTTTTGGTTTGGCTAAAAGCCGGTAAGGATAATATAGACAGGGAAAGTAATATGATTAGAAGTGTTTTCATTTACTGTATTATTTAATCCTACAAGTTACATTATTAAAAATAAGTGGTATCAAGATTCCGATACCACTTACTATACAAACAACTATGAAAACTTAATCTACCAACCTTCGTTCTGAACAAGATTCTTCTGTTTTATTATTTCCCCGTTGGGTATGGGATAAAAATTCATTTTATTGCTAAAGGTGCGTTTTTCAACCACATAAGGTGTATATACAAAGGTGCCATCGGGGTTTTTTGTGATATCCATTCCTTTCAGATCTTCACCAAGGGTGCTTTCGGCTATTAACCAGCGGCGGACGTCCCAACTCCGGTGTTCCTCGAATGCCAGCTCGATACGGCGTTCATTTCTTATTCTTTCCCTTAACGTTTCGGCTGTTGCAAACTCAGCAGCCACCAGGTTGGGTATTCCGCCACGTTTTCTGATTACATCGGTTGCCTCAACTGCCGAGAGTCCATATCTATTATCAGCGGGTCCAAAAGCTTCATTCATGGCTTCTGCATAGTTGAGGTAAATTTCTCCCAGCCTGAAATAATACCAGGTATGTCTGCTGGTATTATTCTGCAACAGGTTGAGGTTATCGTCCACATATTTCTTAAGGTAATATCCTGTTTTAGATGCCTTGTCTTTACCTTTCCCGTCCAATCCGCCTGTCCATAATTCTATGGTACGACCCTTAAACATAGTATTGTTGAGTATTACGGTGTAACTTAAACGGGGATCTCTGTTGTTATACGGATTTGCCGCATCGTAACCTGAGGTGGGGTCGGTAATGGGTTTGCCATTTTTCATGGTATAAGCATCCACAAGGTTTTGTGAAGGACATGTTGCTCCTCCGCCTGAACCATCGAAGCCTATGGGGAAGTTAGCCTTTTCATAACCATTATTATTGCCATCCCTGCGCTCAAAAATCATTTCGTTACTATTATGTTTTCGGGTAAAAAGATTGCCATAATTCCCTTCCAGGGTATATGTACTCTTAAGAGAACCCGATGGTGCAATAAAGGCGCTGGCTATCCGGGCAGCACTATCGCAAAGTGCTGTATTGTAAACACCGCCGTTATGCAAGGGGCTTGCAGCATACAAATAGGTACGACACTTCAGTGCCATAGCTGCTCCCAGGGTTGCCCTTCCGGTGTTTCCCGAATCGTAAACCTTGGGAAGTACATTGATGGCGCTATCGCAGTTGGCCACAATAAATTTCACCACTTCTTCGGCTGTATTACGGGGAAGGTTGAGGTTTTCGTCAACCGAAAGCAGATGATCCACAATTGGCACACCGCCATATCTTTTAAATAGCTCAAAGTAGGAGTAGGCTATGAGAAAACGTGCCTGTGCCCTAAACTGTTTAAGTTCGAGTGTATACCGGTTGTAGGTAACATCATCCACATACTGGTATTGCTTGAATTTAACGGTGTCGGTGCCATTCAGAAATACATAGGCGCTTCGTATCAATTGATACTGACGTCCCCATACATCGTCGGGATTGGAATAGGCGTCCCAACTGCCATTATTGAACCGTTGCACTGCAGAGTAATCCCAGGCATGTTCTGATTCATCACTTGCCGAAGCAAGCATGCCATTATCTATCCTGTTAAAGGTCGATGGCAGCAGGGTATAAGCGCTGGCCAGTACTTGCTTCATATAATTGTAGTCGGAATACACCAGTTCTTCCTTGATCAGGGAGTTGTTATCATATTCGAAGTATTCCGTACAAGCCGACATTATCAAGCCGAATGCTATAGCAATGCTTAATATTCTTTTCTTCATGTTTTATCGTTTTTTATTTTCAAAATTGCAGTCTGATACCGGCACTGTAAGACCTAAAGGAAGGGTATCCGGTAAGGTTTTCGGGGTCGAGGTTCTTAATCTTCGAGAATGTCAGAAGATTCATACCCTGGACAAAGACTTTAAACGAGGATATCCGGAATGGCGCAAGCTTAGCCGAAGGAAAATCATAAGCCAGCTCAACACTTCTCAGTTTGATATAATCGCCCGAGCGCAGCCATAATGAGCTAAACCTGTAATTATTGGAGTTGTCGAGGGTGGTGAGTCTTGGATATTCAGCATTGCCTGATTATCGGGAGTCCAGCGGTTCATAACGTATTCTGATATTTGAGCCTGCTTTCCGATTGGTCCCGAAAGAGAGTTTATCTGAATCTCTTTTCCTCCCATTCCCTGAAATAAGCCGTTGATAGAAATACTGCGATACTGAAAACCAAAGTTTATTCCGTAATATAGGGTTGGGGCAGAAGTACCTCCTATGGCAATTTCGTCGTTGGAGTCGATCAAACCGTCCAGATTCTGGTCCACATATTTAACATCGCCGGGACGAACCTGGATAAAAGTATATGTTGGTGTTTGAGGATTGTCAATATCCTCCTGAGTAAGAAAACCATTGGCTTCCAATCCGAAGAACTGACCAATCGGATGTCCCGCGCGGTATTGATAATCGTTTGGATAAGCAGGTTCAATCCTTTCCTCTATCCTTGAAGTGGTATAAATACCATTCACACCCAATGAATAACCGAAGTTGCCATGTTGCCTGGTTAACTGAAGCATGGCTTCAAATCCCTGACGGGTGGCTATTCCGTTGTTTATATATCCTGAATTAATTCCAAGAATAGAAGGAAGTTCGTTGGTACGGGCATCTACAATATCGGTTCTTTTTCATGAAAATATCCAAGAGAAATATCGACGCTGTTCAACAGTCTTGCATCAATACCAATATCTGTTTTATAAGCCTTTTCCCAGGTGATATTATAATTTGGGTAGTTGCTTTCTTTAATTGCGGTCAAATTTGAGTTACCACTTCCGTAAGGATAACTTCCCGCACCGGTATAATAAGAAATATAAAGATACCTGTCGTCGCCTGCACCAATATTATCATTACCCACTAGTCCGTAAGAGCCTCTTAGCTTTAACATATTAAGCCATGATACTGGTTTGAGGAAGCTTTCTTCCGATATAAGCCATGAAAGCGATGCTGCCGGAAAGAAACCGAATCTTTTTGTATCAGGAAAACGTTCCGTACCATTATATCCTGCTACAATTTCAGCGAAATAGCGGTTATTATAGCTATAAGCCATACGTCCCGATACTCCCTGAAGCAGATAAGGTGTATTGTTGTCTGCGCTCCAGTTTATTACAAACTTATCCTGGTGGTACAATACCTTGGCCGATAGTTCGTGCAAGCCGGAAATTCGGTTATAGTCGAGGTAAGCTTCAAAGTTGGTACGGTTATTATGATTGTTACCAGCCGAACGCGATAACGGAGTTACCTGACCAAATTTGGTGTATACGTAATTATTTTCCGCATCGGTAGTGAGGTCATAAACCGGAAATTGTCTCTTATAGGTTTCTGTAGCTCTCTGCCAGTTATCAAACGAAGCCACAGCGCCAACTTTTAATCCCCTGGCAATAAAATCCAGCAAATGTTCGATGCGGAATGCCGATTGGAAATTACGGTCGTTGGAAGTGGAATAGCCTGTTGAGGTTACCTGTCCCAGCGGATTGTTTTTGTAGGCTGCATTGCCTCCGAAGGTTCCGTTAGGATTAAGCACAGGGAAAAGGTTGGGTGCATAGGCATAGATCCCTGAGAAGATATCATCTACCGGGGTGCCGGGACCGTTACGGTCTTCAATTCTTCCCCCGATATCGAGAGATGCTGTCAATCGTTTTGTGACATTAATATCGATGTTCGACCGGAAATTCAGTCGTTTAAACGACGATCCGGTGTTGTAACCATCATTCCAATCGGTATTTTTTAGCAAACCCTGATTTACAAGGTAGTTTACCATTACAAAATGACGTACCACCTGATTTCCTCCCGTGAAATTAATGCCGGCTTCCATTACAGGAGCCCTGTTGCGCAATATTTCCTTAGCCCAGTTTACATTGGGATACAGGTATGGATCGGAACCAGCACGATATTTTTCCAGGGCTTCGGCACTATAAAGAGGATCGCGGCCGTCATTCACAAGCGCTTCGTTATATAAACTGGCATAATCGTATGAGTTAATGAACCGTGGTAGTTTTACCGGTTCCTGCATCCCATACTTCACGGTTACACCAATTCTCTCCGGACCGGGAATACCTCTTTTTGTAGTTACAAGTATTACTCCATTTGCTCCCTTTATTCCATACATTGCTGTTGATGCAGCATCTTTAAGAACAGTGATGCTTTCTATTTCTCCTATTGAGAGCTGGTCGAGCGAACGTTGAAAGCCATCAACGATTATGAGGGGACTGTTACCCCCGGCATAGGATGTGTTACCCCGGATTACAAACGACGGATTGTCGTTTCCCGGTTCTCCGCCATTCTGGCTTATAATGAGTCCCGCCAGTTTTCCAAATAATGCATTCCCCACATTGGTAACGGTGCTCCTTTCGAGTGAGGCCGAATTTACTGTGCTCACCGATCCTCCTATGGCTACAGGTTTTTTCCTGCCGTAAGCTGTTTGGATGAATTCGCTGCTGTCGCGATTTGTCCTGGTTGTATCGTTTACCTGACCATGTAAGGTCATGAATGGCTGCGACAGGATTAAAGCAGTAACAGTAAATAAAAATTGTATCTTACAGGATAAGAATTTCATTTTTCTATGATTATGTAAGTGATTTATTAATTTACCAACCTGGATTCTGCACCAGTGACTGAGACCGTATTATCTCGGAATAAGGAATCGGCCATAAGTACCAGAATTCGCTCCAGAAACGATCTTCGATTTTTTCCCTTGTATAGGTAAAGGTACCATCCGGTAATTTCCTGATGTCCATCCCATAAACCGGTTGTCCTAATATA
>JAAUTT010000796.1 GCA_012031335.1 Bacteroidales bacterium
AAAACAACTGAGGTTCCCTTTGTAAATTTTTTTTGCTTTTTTTAATGGTATCGGCTGCCTTTTAAAGGGTTTGATCTGTCGACCGAAATATGTCCCACAAGTTTACAGGCCAGGCCCAGAAAGGGGACTTTAAAAAGTTCCTTTTTCATCATCCACCTGATATCGCGACCCAGATAACCATACATGGAATAAATATCAAAGGAACTTGAATGATTTGCAACAAATACATATGATTGATTTTCCGACAGGTATTCCCTTCCTGTAACTGTAACCCGCACAAATGCAACCATACAGGTACCCATAGCCCATACTCTGCCCCAGAAGCTTCCGGCACGCTGTCCGAACAGGATTGCAAATACCATTGCAAGAGTGGAGCATATAACCATTAAAACTATAGCCAGTGGAAAGAATAGTGTGTAAAAATACAAGAGAAAAAGTGGTCTGGTTATTAACTTCATCGCAGTAATCTTTATTTATTTAACCCGGGCAAATATAACAAATTAACCAGCTTTCAAAGTAAAAACCCCTGAAAGGTATTATGTAACTTTCAGGGGTTAATGTTCTTATTACTGATTACTTATTTTTTAACCGAAAATTTATACACGGTTAACTGGCTGTATTTTTCGCCCGGCTTCAGCACAACCGTTGGAAAACGCCGGTACATTGGGCGAATTGGGGTAATGCTGTGCCTCAAGACAAAATCCCCAGTGTTTGTTATATACATTGCCACCAGTGCCTGTTAAGGTGCCATCGAGAAAATTACCGGAATAAAACTGAACACCGGGTTCGGTGGTATACATTTCCATGAAACGACCACTTACAGGCTCAAGTACTTCGGCAACGGGACCATACGCACCTTTAGGCTTATTAAGTACAAAGTTATGATCGTATCCGCCGGCTACACTATCAATTCTTTCCCCGATAGTATGAGCTGCAGTAAAATCAAAAGCTGTTCCCTTCAGAGATTCAATTTTGCCTGTCGGTATCAGTTCGTTGTTAACAGGGGTGATGGAATCGGCAAATAAGGTTATCTGATGGTTCAAAATACTTTCTTTACCGCCGGTAAGATTGAAATAGCTATGATTGGTAAGATTCAACACAGTACTTTTATCAGTTTCGGCACTGTAATATATTTTAAGTTCATTGGAATCGTTCAGCACATAGGTTACTACTGTTTTTAAGGTTCCGGGATAACCTTCTTCCATATCGGGACTTGTATAACTCAATTGCAGGGCTACACTGTCATTTCCTGAAATTTCTGTGGCATCCCAAACTTTTTTATCAAAACCTGCCAAACCTCCGTGAAGGGTGTTCTTTCCATCGTTGATATAGAGTTTGTATTCTTTACCTTCCAGTTTAAATGTACCTTTGTCGATACGGTTAGCATAGCGACCAACCAATACACCGAAAAAAGGATGTTTACCCTGATAGGCTGCAAGGCTGTCGAAACCCAGAACAACATTGGCTAGGCTGTCGTTTTTATCTTTGGTATAAATCCCAACTACAGTTCCACCATAATTGGTTATCTGCACTTTCATCCCATTTTTATTGGTGAGGGAATACAGATTAATATCTTTCTGGTCGGTCGATCCCCAGTTGATGCTGGAAATAGAAAGGCTGTCGCCGGTAGCCGAAGTTTGTTCCTGACTGCTGCTTTTACAAGAAGCTAAACCTGCCGAAATAATGATAAGTAAAATTAAGAGTCGGTTCATTGTAAATATAATTTAGGGGTTAAACGTTCAAAGGTATAAAAAAAGCAGGAAGATTATAGCATTCATGCCCGATCAGTTAATAATCAAGTATCATCAACATATTTTTTCTTATTTCCGTTTCTCTCCAGATGCCGGGGATAAATTAACTTTTAAATTACACTTCACGGAGATATTATTCAATTTCCTTACATTTAGCTTATAAAATGGTTATTCAGGATGTTAAACCCGATTATTTCAGCAGGAGATTTTGTAGATATTTACTACAAACTTAAATCAGGGAAGTTGATGTATCTGCTGCTGAACCTTTTCAGGCCAGCAAAAAAACGTGCTGTGGCCAAATGGAACGGATCTGTTCAATCATCCGATTTTGGGTTATCCCTGAAATTCGCAGACGGTGGAATTTAAAATGTACCGGTAATCCGATTTGTGTTACGAAGATTATTTTATTTCAAAATATCTGAACGGAAAAGAAAACCTGAAAATGTTATCCATAGGCTGTGGCAATGGCTCCCATGAACGCAAATTCGCTTTGTATCCGCAGTTTTCGTTGATAGAGGGTATTGATTTTGCTTCGGGAAAAATTGAGGAGGCCCGTAAACTTGCCGCTGAACAAAACTTAAACAATATTAAATATCATGCTGGCGATTTTTTTCAACAGCAATTCGGAACCGATTCCTATGATATTATATTATTCAATTCAAGTCTGCATCACTTTGATGATATGGACAATTTCTTAAAAACTAAAATAGCTCCCTTACTTACCCGGGAGGGATACCTGATTATCTTCGAATATGTTGGACCCAACAGACTGCAATGGCAACCACAGCAACTTGCGTTTGCCAGGGAACTTCTGATAAAACTGCCGGTAAAGTTCAGAATGCGGGCAGGAAGCAATGCACTGAAGAACAATATATACCGGCCGGGTTTACTCCGTATGTTACTTGTAGACCCCTCGGAAGCCATTGACGCTGAAATGATTTTACCGGCCATTCATAAACATTTCGAAACACTGGAAGAAAAACAGGTTGGAGGCAATATCCTGCATATCCTGCTTAAAGATATTGCCCATAATTTTATCGACGACAATCCCGAAACGCTTAAAATTTTGCATTATTTATTCGAAAAAGAAGATGAGTTGTCGCCAAAAATGGAAGTAGCGATTTCATTTTCGGTATATACCAAAAATTACTCTGAAGTTTAATGGATTTTTATTTCTAAAAAAATATAAAGAAAGATTAAAATTCGGCTTAAGAGAAAACAGAAGAGCAACTTTATAATAAATCAGAATTACGAAGATGGCAAATTAACTCAAATGTAAGATGAAGAAAGCACTTCTATTTATATCAGTGATTCTTATCAATATTCCATTACATAATTCTTGTAAAGAATCGAGATCTTACTTTTGTAAGGAGAAAAACGATAAAAATGTAAAACATGTATCGCTTGTATTGTCATCTATTTGGGAGGGAGATAATTACAGGTTAATCTTTGATAATGGCAAATATACATGGGAAAGCGGAGTATATAAATACTCTTATTTTACAGATTATAAGAAGCTAAAGTATATAGCAGAAGATTATTGTACATTGTCAGATAGTATTAAGTTGGAATTTTACATTAATAATAAGGACACTTCTTTTTATATTCCATCAAAAAATATTGGTCTGTGTTTATAGGTACAGATATCGACAGAAAGCTGACATT
>JAAUTT010000797.1 GCA_012031335.1 Bacteroidales bacterium
TTATCCACAAATCTCACAAAACGTATGTCACTTATTTCGCTTGTTTTGTTTCCTAAGGGGATAGATAAAATAGAATTCTTTCGGTTCTTGCAGTAATGTTCATATTTAGATTCCTGGGAGGACCTGTTATCTCAATATTTCCTGTTGCAAAGGCATGGCCGTAAAATAGACTGTTATCTTTTTCGGATGTATTGAGAAATTCAAAGTTATTTCCTTTGAAGTTAAGGTCGAACCAAAAATCTTTAAAAAAATGGTGGGTTATTTTGCCATTGAATTCGCACTTATTCCCTTTACTGTCGTAAAGAACAATGTCGCTGGCAAGTATGGTGTTATCTTTTATCCTGATAGGTTTCGAGAAGCTATATCGGGTTTTAAGGTAATTCACCATAAAACCTATCTTTGAGCATTTATTTCTCCGTTAAAAACAGGTTCGGAGATTGTTCCGTGGACATCGAGGTTGCCGGTTACCAAACCTTTCAAATCAGATATGAGAAAAGAAGTAAAAGGCTGAAATATATTGACCTTAAGTTTGTTTAGATGAATTGTGCCATCAAGTTTCTGGGTTAAAGTTTGATATACACCGTTTACTTCCAGGGTTTTCAAATTGCCTCTAAGGGATGTCAGGCTTAAATCAATACTTTTATCCATGTTGTTCCACTGGGCAACGATTTCGGTATTTCCTAGTGTTTCGTTGTTAACTTTCAGCGAATCCACTTTCAGGTTCGACCTGAAATATGGATTTTTATATAAATTTGATAGTTCTGCTTCGCCATTTACAATACCGCCTAATTCAATGTAATTTCCTGGCATAAACGAATTTATAACGGAAATATCCACATTAGAGCAATTAAAAATAAGTTTGTCGTCGGGTATCCTGGATATCGCTCCTTTAGTAATTATTTTCTGGTTGTCGTATAAAAGTTCAAGATGATTTACGGCGATGCGATTACTATCTATAGAAAATACTGTTGGTTGTATCTTCCAAAGCGTGTCGTGAAGTATTACATGCGAAGGCGATATCCCTATATTAATTTTAGGAAATTTATTGTCTTTTGTGGGAGAAAAGGTGATTATGGAAGCAATATTTCCTTTGTATGCAATAGAATCCCAGTTATTCCAGCGGTTTTTCAGGTATATGGTATCTCCCGAAGCGTCGGCTGTAATTGTAAAATTGTCGAGACTAAACCTGTTGTTGAGTTTTAAACTCGAACAGCCCGATACCAGCGAAATATTGTTATCAGAGCTGGAGCCATTTACAATAATATCGTAAACCTTTTTTCCTCTGAAATTCATAAATGGCACCGTTAACTTGAAATTGATATCGGCTTCTGCAGGGTTATATACTCCCGATAGCTTCGAATCGCGCGAAATATAGAGACCTGGGACAAAGAAATCGGTGAGGAGGCGGGTATTCTTAAGTTCCGCATCGAAACTGAAATTGTTGAGCGTGCTTTTCTCGGGTGCTGTTTCTTTTACGATAACCGATGGAAGATAATGTTTTACAAACCAGCTGAATGTCTGTGGAAGCTCTCTAAGCTGATATGTACCCCATATTTCGGCATCAACAAGGTCTGATCGGAGTATTATCCTTTTGACATCATTAATATTCTTTGTAAAAAGCAGAAAATCGTTTATATGAATTTCTTTTCCGGTCTTTTTCAATGTTGAGTTCCAAAGCTTTATTTCTCCATTGACATTATCTATATTTTTCCCGGCAAAATCAGCTGTAGCAAAAAAAGATATAAAGGATGCACTATCGGTTGTATCGAGCTTAAGTTTATAGAGATTAGCCCGTTCTACTTTTGCCGAAAAATTAAATTCTGGTGTCTCATTCGAAAGGTTTACCTTACCAAGGAAGCTAACATCGATATTAGGGTCAGAAACGGTCATAGATCCATCATAGGTTTTCCCTGCGATAGTCCCGTTTAATTTAATATTATTATAGTTATAATTTTTCAGGTTAAAACTCGAAATTTCTCCGTTCATTTTTGCTGTAAGCCGGTTATTTAGTGAATTCCGACCATTCACCATAATGTTTAGGGAAATTCGGCCCATATTCTTTGCTGATCAAGTAATTGACCAAGATTAAAATCGGTTGCTTTAATTTTTCCTTTAAAGCTAAAACTGTTTGATGTATCAGGCCGGATGGATAAATCAGAGTTTATCCTCCCCAAATTACTGGTTATGGACCCGTACGCAACAAAATCGTTAATAAAACCTGTAAACTTTCCGGTATAAGTGAAATATGTGAATTTGTGAAAAATTTCGGGAAGTTTCAGGTATCCTTCGGATGACCGGGGAAGTTTTATTCGTTCCAGATCGTCGGGATTTGAATAGAATTTATGAACATCGATATATAGCAACGAAGAATGAATGTCAGGCAGACCTGTAATATCGACATTTCCTGTCACATAAGAATTGTTTCCGAATAAAACCGAAAGATTACGACCTTTTAGACTTATTTATTTTACCACTTACCTTCCCGGATATTTCTGCTTTAAAATGAAAATTTTTAAGTTGAGGTGCAAAATAGGCTATATCATCGGTTGTTGTGGATGATTTATTTAAATCAGCATGTATATTAACCCGGTCAATAAAATTTAATCCTAAATCCTTAAAATTTTTAAAACTCAAACGAATTTGTGTGGCATCAATTTCGGAAAGATTGGTAATGATATGAACCCCGTTAAAGGCCAGGTTCGATTTATCTATAATGGTTCTGGCTCTGAACTGAAAGACTTCAAATCCTGATTTTTCTTTTCCTGAAAGCTTTTTTACCCTGAAGGATGTAATACCTTTTGCAATTTTAAAATTCGAGGCTTCAATCTGTAGGTTTTCAGGTCAATATCCTTATAATTCACACCAAAAGGCATTCTTTTTTTGTCAAACGAAACAAGCCTTGAATCTGCCATCCTTTATTCTCATCCGGTTAATACCAAAATCCATTCCGGTTCCTGGTTTAGAGTTTCCTTTTGAGTTCAGTTTATTAACAATAAACTGAATATTAATATTTCGTGTGGAATCGATAAAGAAATATATATTGGGTTTTTCGAGGGATATGGTTCGAAGCGCAATGGTTTTGGATGATAATGTAAATATGCTGATACCGGTTATTAGTCGGGGAGTATACAAAATTGTATCGTTGTTCTGAGCGTAAAAGCAAAAATCACGAAAAGTGATACGTGTAAAAGGAACCAGGTTAATTTGAGAAAAGGTAATCCGGGTATCGAAATAGTTCGAAAGCTTTTGGGAAACTTCTTTTACAGCAAAACGTTGTACCGATGGTATATAAAAAGAAAAATAAGTTAGGGTGGGTAAATGACAAAATTACCAACAGCCCAATCAGCACTTATTTTTCTTGTTTTTTGATATTTTTGTGAGTTTTAACTTGAT
>JAAUTT010000798.1 GCA_012031335.1 Bacteroidales bacterium
CCCTTTTTGTTCAGATATATGGCATGACGACCTTTGCCGCATGCCAGATCCATAATTCGGTCTTGCGCCGAAAAGTGGAAGTAGGTGATCAGATGATCGATAAACCCCTGGCCTCTTTGTCGTCGCGATGCTTATACAATATGTGGTAGTAGGGCGAGTCGAACCATGCCCCAAACCATTCTTTATTTTTCAGCATGCTGTTGTTCTTATTTTATCTGCAATGCCGGGGCTTACATAAGTTTGGATACCTCCATCTTCGCTGCTATAGATCAGGTAGGCATCTAGTCCGGGATCTTTTTTCTAGTACAGCTTTGGCTTTTTTCCACGCCCATTACCATAAAGGCCGTGGCAAATGCATCGGCAATCATGCAATTGTCGGCAAATACAGAGGCACTCAGCAGGTTGTGTACTATGGGATATCCTGTGGCAGGGTTGATGGTGTGTACAAACTTTTGGCCATCTACTACATAATAGTTGCGGTAGTTGCCGAGTGGCCACCGCTCGGTCTGTGAGTTGCACCACAGAGAGAACTTTTCTTTCGTAAGCACCCACTTGTGGATCTTCTATTGCCGTACGCCAGGGCTGGCCATCGGGTTTGGTCCCTTTGCAAATCAACTCTCCGCCAATTTCCACCAGCAGGTCTTCAATGCCTTTATCCTCAAGGTATTTGGCCACCACATCCACAGCATATCCTTTGGCTACAGCCGAAAAGTCGAGCTTGATACCGGCAATATACTTTGCAAACTTTGTCTTCGTCAAAATGGATTTTGTCATAGCCCACCAGACCATCAGTGAATCGATCTTAGTGCTATCCGGAGCCATACTTTTGTCCGGGCCAAAACCCCAGGCATTTACCAGTGGAGCTACAGTAATATCGAACAAACCTTTGCTGGCATGGTAAACTTCTTCTGATTTTTTGTATACATCCGTAAAATATTTGTCCGGAGTAACCTGATTATCATTGCGGTTAATACCCGAGATGATGGAATTGGGGATGTACGACGAGAGACTCAGATCGAACTCATGCAGGATCCGGGTGATGGAATCACTGTAGTCGATACTGTCGGGACTCTGATAGGTAATATGATAAGAAGTTCCCTGAATGCCACCTTCCGCAAAAAAGTATGTGCCACGATTATTATAAGTACAAGAACCTGCCAATATCAAAAGTGGGAGAAGTATTGCTTTCATTTAATTGGTTTATAAAATATTGATAATGTTAAGTTATATTTTTAAGGTCTTTGAAAAAGTTCCATAAACTTTCGTCGGGCAGCGGAGCCTCAATAAAAAACCTCTTCATCTTTAACCGGGTGCTTAAACCGGATTGACCGGGCGTGAAGTGAAATCCCCCCATCGGCATTCGATCTTGGAAACCCATATTTCAGATCGCCACGGATTGGACAACCTATTTTTGCAAGTTGACAGCGAATCTGGTGATGACGTCCTGTTTCGATATGAATTTCGAGCAGATAAAAATTATCCGATGCTCCAATAATTTTGTAATTGGTAATGGCTTTTTTCGATCCCTCCACCTCGGTTGTATGAGCGAACGATTTATTTTTATCGGTGTTTCTGGTGATATAATGTACCAGACATGCCTCATCCTGAGGTGGTTTATCCTTTACTATTGCCCAGTAGATTTTTTCAATTTTTTTATCACGGAATAATGCGTTGATCCGGTCGAGGGCCTTGGAAGTGCGTGCAAACAGGATAACACCACTTACAGGCCTGTCTATTCTGTGACTTACTCCCAGAAATACATCGCCGGTTTTTTCATATTTTTTTTTGATGTAGGCTTTGAGTTTATCTTCAAGCGGAACATCTCCTGTTTTGTCTTTCTGTACCAGGTCCGAAACCTTCTTATTAATAGCTATCAGGTGGTTGTCTTCGTAAAGTATGTCCATTCCTGTATACTAATACTGTTCTTTTTCGTTGGGGAAGTCGCAGGACCTTACATCCTGAATATAATGTTCCACTGATCCTTTTATTTCACTGAAAAGATCGTGATAACGCCTCAGAAAACGTGGAGAGAATTCCTGGGTAATTCCCAGCATATCATGCAATACAAGCACCTGACCGTCCACTAATCCACCCGCTCCGATACCTATAATGGGTATTTTCACTTCGCTGGCCACTCTGCCTCCCAAATGAGCCGGTATCTTCTCAAGAACAATCCCGAAACAACCCAGTTCTTCAAGTAGTTTGGCATCTTCAATAAGTTTGGTGGCTTCGGCTTTTTCTTTTGCCCGTACAATATAAGTTCCGAATTTGTGAATCGACTGCGGCATTAAGCCAAGATGACCCATTACCGGAATACCAGCGCTAAGAATGCGGATTACCGATTCCTTTATTTCTCCGCCTCCTTCCATCTTCACGGCTCCTGCACCGGTTTCCTTCATAATCCGGATAGCCGACTCGAGAGCCACTTTTGAATTTCCCTGGTAAGTACCAAAGGGTAAGTCGACAACCACCAGTGCCCTGGTAACTGCTCTTACAACCGAAGCCGCATGATAAATCATCTGGTCAAGCGTAATAGGAAGCGTGGTTTCGTAACCCGCCATTACATTCGAGGCCGAATCGCCCACCAATATAATATCAATACCAGCCATATCAAGAATCCGGGCCATCGAGTAATCGTATCCGGTAAGCATGGCAATTTTTTGTCCTCTCATCTTCATTTCCTGAAGTACATGAGTAGTAACCCTTTTAATATCTTTATGAACCGACATAAGTTCTAATTTTAACAGAATAGCTGCCAAAGTTAGTAATAAAAGCAATACATTTTTTCTGTCATGTTGTCATTAGTTGCAGTAGTTATTATGACGATATGAAGGTAACTGGCAGAAAATAATTCAGGAATGACAGTTTTTAGCGAATGGCATAATGATTGAATAGGGGAGCAGGATTTTAATACTAAATGAATAATAAACCAGAAAATAAAATATTTAGAACATGGGCAAAATTATAGGAATAGACTTAGGTACAACAAACTCCTGTGTAGCAGTAATGGAAGGAAATGAACCCGTTGTTATTGCTAACAGCGAGGGAAAAAGGACCACTCCTTCGGTGGTTGCGTTTATCGAGAATGGTGAGCGAAAGGTAGGGGATCCTGCAAAACGTCAGGCTATTACCAATCCCAGACACACAATTTATTCTATCAAGCGTTTTATGGGTGAGACATTTGACAAAGTCTCTACCGAAATATCCCGCGTACCTTATGTTGTAGAACGTGGCCCAAACAATACTCCAAGAGTTAAAATTGACGACCGCCAATATTCTCCTCAGGAAATTTCGGCCATGACACTTCAGAAGATGAAGAAAACTGCCGAAGATTATCTTGGACAGGAAATTACTGAAGCCGTAATCACCGTTCCCGCATATTTCTCCGATTC
>JAAUTT010000799.1 GCA_012031335.1 Bacteroidales bacterium
TGAATGTGTGTTTTTTGTCATAATAATTGGAATTTTCTCTATAAATAAAGGGGAATTATTTCGATTATGATGAAAGGAACATACGCTATGAAAAAGTTAGCAAATGAGTTGGTTACTATTGCACAATTGATTAGTGGTGCAAAAAAAGACAAGGTAAAGATCAAGACAAAGACACCGGAAGAACAGTATCAAGGAATCAGAAAGAATCCAGTGCCGCCGTCAAAGGTCATACCGTCTAAAAAGGATAAAGAAAAGGATAAGCAAAACAAAGAGGATCAGAATAAAGATCAGCAAGACAAAAATAAGCAGCAACCAAAGCAGAATCAGGAACAGCAAAAGGACTTTTCGCAGGAAGATGCAAATCGGATGCTGGAAGCTTTGCAAAACGATGAAAAAGAATTGCAGAAAAGATTAAAACAGGAGAAAGTGCAGAGAGAAAGAGGGAAAACCTTAAAGAATTGGTAATTTTACTGAGTATTATAGGACCAAAATAAATGAAGTTTTAACATGTATCAAAGTAAAAATATTTTTCTAAACTTACTCTTAATCATAACCTTATCTATAATACCAACGATAGTTTCTGGTCAGGTTATAAAAGTTACTCTGGATGCTCCTAAAAACGTCCAGATCGACGAACAATTTCAGGTTACTGTAACTATAAATGCTCAGGTGCAGGATTTTATACCTCCTGATTTTGAAAATTTTAATGTTTTAGCGGGTCCTGAATCGACCTCCGGAGGTAGCACTTTTATTGAAAATGGCCGAATAACACGTTCTTGGGAAACCAATATTTCCTATTTACTTCAACCAAAGAAAAACGGAAAGTTCGAAATATTGCCTGCCAAAGTTATCATAAATGGGAAAACATATACATCCAACAGCTTAAACATTGAAGTCTCAGGACAGAATCCTGTTAACACCCCAATTGATGAAACGGGTGATTTATTTCTTAAAGTATTTCTTGACAAATACAAAGCCTATCAGGGAGAATATATTACGGGAAATGTGAAATTATATTCGAGGTACAAAATAAAATCCATAAGTAAAATTCTATTACCCTCTTTTGATGGATTTTACAGCAGAGAAATTGAGACAAACGCAGGAGGAGCAAAACAAGAGATAATTAATGGTAAGACATATCTGACTTTGTATGTTGGCAAATTTGTTTTAATTCCACAAAAAACCGGACCTTTATCACTCGCTCCCTGCAAAATAAGATGTTTTATTCCTATAAACATCTTTGGCGAAGTAAACGAAGAAATAGCCGAAAGTAAACCTGTTAAGGTAACCATTATTCCTCTGCCTTCCCGACCGGCTTCATTCACTGGTGGAGTAGGAAAATTTAGTTTCACGGCCAGCTATGATAAAACAACAGTAAAAGCAAACGATCCGGTAATCCTGAAATTATCTGTTCAGGGAGCTGGTAATCTTCGGCTTATTGAAGCTCCCCAACTGAATCTTCCCGAAGGAGTTGAAACAAGTGAACCAACAACAAGTGAAAAACTGAATGAAAATGACGGTGGAATATCGGGCACCAAACAATTTGAATACCTCCTGATTCCGCGAGCTCCTGGAAAGATAACGCTACCACCTATCGAATTCTCCTTTTTCGATCCGGTTGCAAAGCAGTTTAAAACTATTACATCTCCTTCCGAAACTCTCAATATAGAGCCAGGAGGCAGTTCAGGGAACATAGTTTCAGGATCGTCAGTGTCCAGGGAAGATGTAAAATATATCGGGAAAGACATTGAATATATCAAATTGAATAATATTTCGCTGAGGAAAAAGGGTTACATTTTATACGGAAGTTTACAGTTCTATTTAAGCTATGGGCTTGCGTTACTTGCATTTGCAGGTATTCTTTTCTGGAGAAGAAATTACATCAGGCAAAATTCAAATTCAGTTTTAAGCCGAAATAAAAAAGCTCAGAAATACGCGGTTAAAAGGTTAAAAAAAGCTAAAGAATATTTAGCCCAGTCTAAAAAGGAAAACTTTTACGAAGAGGTTTTTGAAAGCACTTTGGGGTTATCTGAGTGATAAATTAAATATTCCAGTATCGGATTTATCGAGAGATTTTACCCGTGTACAGCTTTTAAATGCAGGCGCCGACGAGGATTCCGTATCAAGAGTATTGAACCTGATCGATACATGCGAATATGCCCGGTATGCTCCTGCAACTTCCGACAATACTATGGAATTGGATTACAGGGAAGCTGTAGCTATTATCATTAAAATTCAGGAAAAAATTCGTTAATCTGTAAAATTGGAGTCATGAGATTTTTATACAGCAAGGGTTATCATAATTCTAATCTTATTAACAGGATTTCAGAAATTTTATGCTTTAGATGCAACATCAGTAATTAAAGAAGGTAACGAATTATATAAAATGGACAATTCAGTCAGGCCGCCGGTAAATACCAGTCAGTTGTGGATTCGGGCTATATCGCAGCTGATTTGTTCTTTAACCTTGGTAATGCATATTTCAAAGCCAAGGATATAAAAAGTGCCATTTTATATTACGAAAAGGCACATTTATTAAAACCCGGGGACAAAGAACTCAATTATAATCTGTCATTAGCCCGAACCAAAGTTGTCGATAAAATTGAATCCATTCCCGATATTTTCTTTATTGAATGGATAAGGACTTTCAGGGATCAATACGCAGTTGACTCATGGGCTGCTTTGAGTATTATTTTTTTCATTTTGGGTTTGGGAGCATTACTGGTTTATTATTTCATGGTCAATTTATTTATCCGTAAAATCGGATTTTGGTTAGGAAGCGTCTTTATCTTTATATCATTAATTTCAATTACTTTGGCTTCCAGTGCTTACAACTCCCAAACAAAGCAACGTACAGCCATTATCTTTGTAAAAGCCGTAACCATAAAAAGCACACCCTCCGAAACTGGCACAAATCTTTTTATTTTGCATGAGGGTACTAAAGTGAGGATCATAGATAAGGTTGATAATTGGCACAAAATAAAAATCCCTGATGGAAATCAGGGATGGATTAAAGAAAGCGATATTGCCAAAATTTAATTAATTAATCCTGCGTACTTTAAGAGTTCAACTCTTGGATTAATGCACATCACAGGAATTTTGTAGGGGTTTGCCAGTATCCGCTGCTCCTTAACCCCAAAAAGGAACTTCGTTAAAGTCAGATTCTTTTCCAACTGAATAATTATCAGATCGCACTCTCTTGTGTGAGCACACTCAATAATTTGCTCGGCGTAGCTGGCTTTTGTTGCTGCTGAAATCACCTCATAACTTATATTCTTGCTATCGAGAATAACTTTGGCCAGATTCACAGTATTGGCAATATTCTTTTTAAATATTTTATCATTTGTCTGAGGCTTCATCAGCAAAAAGCTTGAACTGATAAAATT
>JAAUTT010000800.1 GCA_012031335.1 Bacteroidales bacterium
GCCGTGTTCCATCGGATATGGCTTCGGCAGTAGTTATTAAGCAATTCGCTGGATTCGGCAATAATCTTGGAATTCTCCGAAAGGTTGTAAATAATATCTCTTAAATTCTGTGCTACCTGATTTAAGGAATGGGTAAGCATTCCTATTTCATCTTTTCGGTTATCTCAATCATATGGGTAAGATCTCCATCGGCCAAGGCATTAGCCATCTCGATGCCTTTCTTTATAGGACGTGTAATGGTGGTTGTGAGCAAATAAACAAGACCTGCTCCCAGAATTATAACAAAAAGTATAGAGAGAGACATTACCAGTTTTTCCCTTTTAATAATTTCATTTGTACTCTCACCCATTGCAGTTACTTTATCCAAACCAACATCGGAACTTCCTTTGATATCCCACATCATGTTACTTGCAAGCTCCATCCGTTTCAACTGTAATGCTTTAGCTTCTGGATAAACAGTAACTATATTACGGGCGGCTTCGGCAAACTCTTTTACTAAGGTATTATTCCCGCTGCTATAATCCTGCTGCAGTCTTTGCACCGAAGGCTCTATTGCCTTTAGTTTAACGGGCTGTTCGTTGCCAACTGCAAAATATATCTGTGATATTATATATTCCATTCTTTCCAGGGTCGATGCCGGAATTGACGAAGATGAACGTATTTTATCAAGTTGCTCAACACTCAACTCCATAATTTTGAAACTTGCAGTTGAAGCGCTGTTTTTTGTTCGTAATTTTCCAGAAGTGTCATAAAATTCCTAAAGGAATCCTGAAGATCAGTGAATAAATCGTGGCGGCTTCTCAGATTCTCGGATTTATCAGTGAGCGCCACCAAATTGTCAAGGGATTGTTTAAATTTTTCGATCCTTCCCTTTGCTTTCTTCAAATAATAGGCATCCCCGGTTCGGTCATACATATTGGTATACTGAATTGCATCCTGCCAGTTTTTCTCAAGAAGAAATGATTCATTGATCAAAGGAATGTATTCGCTAGACAGACTGGTTGTTTCTTCCTGAATGGTATCCATATTTACAAAAGAAATAATACCGATAACAGCGGTTAAAAGCACGAGAACCATAAAACCGGCTCCAATTTTATATCCTACTTTTAAATCTTTACCATTTCATTGAACAGGTAAATTAGGGTTAGTTGTTGTTTATATTTCTGTTAATTCGGTTTATTTACGTAAAAAATGTTTGTCTAGTTGTTACTTTTTTTATTTTTAACGTATATAATTAACAACCACAACTTCTACAAAATGAACAGACCTTTTTTTTTCCTTGTTTTGATTTCCATTTTAATTCTTCCTTCTTGTAATAATTCGGAGAAATTGAAAGTAGGATTTCTTGTTCCTAATTTACAAAGTGAAAGATACCAGAGAGAACAAGCTCTTTTTACCAATAAAATAAATGAGTTGGGCGGTGAAGCGCTGGTTGCCTCAGCCGAATACGACGATAAGCTTCAGATTGATCAAGCATCCAAAATGATAAAAGAAGGAGCTAAAGTACTCGTTGTTAATTCGGTTAATATGAATACAGCTGCAGCCATAGTTCGTGAAGCACACGAAAACAATGTAAAAGTAATTGCTTATGACAGGGTTATTCAAAACTGCGATCTCGATATTTTTATATCTTTTGATAATGTTAAGGTTGGTAAACTTATGGCTGAATATACAACCCGAATAAAGCCTGAAGGCAATTATGTACTGATTGGTGGTGATAAGGCCGACTTAAATGCAGTTCTGGTGAAATCCGGACAACTTGAAGTGTTGGAGGCGCTTGTAAAAATGGTAAAATAAAAATTATTTATAACGTTTATGTGGAAGATTGGTCAGGTGAAAATGCTTACCAGGAAATGAAAAGATTTTTGAATCTTTCCGAAGTAAAACCCGATGTTATACTTTCTTCGTACGACGGAATGTCTCTTGGTTGCATTAAAGCGTTTAGATGACCATGGGCTTGCAGGACAGGTAATTATTACCGGACAGGACGCTGAACTCGAGGCTTGCCGGAATATTATCCAAAACCGTCAAACCATGACCGTTTATAAACCTTTAAAGTTATTGGCCGAGAATGCAGCTGAACTTTCATTTAAAATGGCCAAAGGCGATAAATTATCTTTACCATCCACAACCATCGAAAATGGTCAGAAATCAGTACCTGCAATTCTTCTGGAACCAGTTGCAGTAGATAAAGAGAATATGAAAAATAAAATTATAGCGGAAGGCTTTTATACTGAAGCGCAAGTATATAACTAGATAACCTCTAGATCATAATCTTCTTCCTGTAAACTGATTACTAGCTTTTCAGCATATTCCAGATCAAAATATACTTTTGGGCGGTGCTTTGCAAAAACAGGGTACCGCCCCACGCCATCCTCACTATTAAGATAATTATAACCAGTTAAATACAATCCGGTACTTTTCAGTCTTATTTTATAAACAGGACGATGCTGGCACAATTCAATTGCTTCCTGTATATCAAAAGGCGTAACATCCGGTTCGTGCTTCAGCTTGAATTGCCTAACTATCTCATCACTAAACGGGGCCTTTGTAAAAAAAAGATCAAAATTCTTTACATAACAAGATAAAACACTAGTTTCGTCGAGGATGATGGCTGGCTTTTGCTCATCGCCTACAATTCTAATATTGAACCCATTTGAAATAAAAAAACTTAACAATCTTTTGTTCCGACGCAACACCAACTCCTCGAGCGACTCATTCCTAGCCATATTACAATTTTATTCAGCGGTTAGCAAAATATATTAAAACTTAATATATTTCATATTTTAGTGATTATAATCACATTAATCAAGGTTAATTTGACCGTTAAATTTAAGTAATAAATTAATTTCAAAGCAAATTATTTTTTTAAGTTAATTTTTAATTTCATTTGCTTTTAAAAATATGCTCAATATTGACCTTAATAAAACGCTCACAAAGTTCGTAAATAACATCGCTAAAAAACAAAAAGTTCACAACTTTATTGAAGAAAATGATAATGTTTTAATTGGGCTATCCGGTGGTAAGGATTCTCTTTTACTTTTGGAGATTTTGGGAGAACTTAAAAAAAGAATAAATTTTAATTTAATCCCTGTTCATATTAAAATTACAGATGTAGGTTACAGTATAGACCTTCAATTTCTGGAAGAACTTTGTATAACATATCAAACCCGCTTAAAAGTGATTGAATCGGATATCGATTTTGATCCAACAACAAAAAAGGGCCTTGCTTCATATGCTCTTGGCACAGGCGTAAACAGTTATTTTCCCTTGCAAAAGAGCTTAACTGCAACAAACTGGCATTGGGACACCACATGGATGATGCTGTTCAACACTTTTATTGAATATGATATTCCATGGATCTATAAGTTCAATGCCT
>JAAUTT010000801.1 GCA_012031335.1 Bacteroidales bacterium
AAAGACGGAAGACCGGAGACCGGAGACGGAAGTAAAAAGAAAAAAGTTAAAAGACGGAAGCTTACTATATTGCAGAACTAAAAAAAGACTGCTTATATTGAAAGTTAATTAACAAAACAAAAAACTTAAAATAAAAGCAGTCTATGAAGAATTACAAATTTACTAAAATTGACGAAACTACATTGATAGTTGGAATTGACGTGGGACAAAACACACATTATGGTTATTTAAGGACAATAATGTATGAAGATTACAAGAGTTTTTCTTTTCCAAATAGTGTTGAAGGTTTTGAGTTATTATTAAGAAAAATTAAAAAAATTATTAGTCAACAAAAGATAAAAAATGTAGTGATTGGAATGGAATCCACGGGCAATTACTGGTTGCCATTGGCATATTATCTTGGTGAGAAAACAGATTATACGATAGTACAAGTTAATGGGAAACATACCAAAAGGTTTAAAGAAGTTACCGATAACACATCAAATAAGACTGATCAAAAGGATCCAAAAGTAGTTGCACAGATTGTATTGATAGGAAGTAGCCTAAGGTTAAACTTGCCACAGGGAAACAAAGCAATAATTAGAGAATTAACCAGGAGCAGGAAGGCAATTATGGAGGATAAAAAGCGGGCTCAAAACCGGGTACATGCTTTATTATCGATGTTTTTCCAGAAATAAACAAGACTTTTAAAGATATCAGTTGTAAAACATGCCTTCATATATTAATGGAATATCCTACGCCAGAAGATATTTTAAGAGTACCAAAAGAAGATCTTTATAAAGAACTCTCAAAAATAAGCAGGGGAAGGTTTAATGAAAATAAAGTCATAGAATTGATAGAAAATGCCAAATGCAGCATAGGGGTAAAACAAGGGCTGGAAGGTTATAAGAGTTCCTTGCAGGCATACATAGGGCAAATTGCACTGTATCTTTCACAAATAAAAAATATTGAGAAGCAAATAGAAGAGAAATTATCCTTTTTGCCCGAATATACTATTTTAAGAACAGTAGGGCTTGGAAAAATATCCATAGCCACAATAGTTTCAGAAATTGGTGAATTCAAAAATTTTAAAACTTCAAAAGAACTATTGAAATATAGCGGGTTAAACCTGGTTGAAAACAGCTCTGGGAACTTCAGGGGAAGAAAAAGAATATCAAAAATAGGAAATGAACATTTGCGTTCAATTCTATATTTTGCCACTTTACGTTTAATAAAAAAGGGTGGCATTTATTATGATCTTTATCAAAAGCACCAGGAAAAAGGCATGGAAAAGAAAAAAGCTATTATATCTATAGCCCGTAAGTTACTTAGGACTATTCATGCAATTACAAAAAAGGAAAAAATATTTATCAAAGAATATGAATTAAGACATTTTAATAAAGCAGCATAAAAAAATTGGCCCGGTTCAAGGGGAGCGTCACTTCCGGTCTTTAAGGCTCAGTTGAGACCTTCTATCGAAGCTATATAGCCCCCTTTTTCCGGCCATTAATAGCCCCTATTAGGTAAGAATATGACCAGTAAGGATCATCAAAATATTAGGATTGGGCATTAATGGCTGTCAATTAAAAAATTAACAGATATGAACAAAAGAAAAAAGTAGGCAAAAAAGAAAAGGTGTTAATAACCAGAATAACTCTCCGTAAACTACGAGTTATTTCCGGTTATTAACACTAAATACATAAAAATATTTATAAAAAAAATTTGTCTAGGTTAAATTAGACCGGAGACAGAAGACGAAAAGTAAAGCCAGCATAAAAAGCTCAAAACCCCGCAAACCTGCGTTTCCTTTTCTCCCCTTGCAGGGGAGATGTCCGCAGGACAGAGGGGTAGCAAAGGGGGCCAGGGGGATGAGAGTACAATGACGAAGTGAAAAGAATAAAGACGGGAGACCGGAGACCGGAAAAAGAAACAAGAAACAAGGAAAAAGTAAAAAGTAAAAAAGTCGGAAGACCGGAGACTGAATTCGCCTAACGTTTCAACGTCCAACACCCAAACAAAAAAAACGCGAAAAACAAACAAGCTTTTTAACTCCAACAATAAAAACTCCGGATTCCAAATTCCATATTGGAGAAAGTTACCCCGGAATCTGTTTATTTACAATAAACACTAATATTTATTTCAAATAAACACTATATATTTGCAATTTAATTTGAAAAAGAAGTGATTAAGCAATCGGAATTAATTGCAATTGTTCAACAGCAAAAAGAAATGCTTGAAAAATCTGATCCCCGGATTTAAAAGATATCTGCATGCAGAGTTACCATTAAATTTAAAAAATCATGCTTTAATCATAGCAGGTATACGTCGAAGTGGCAAAAGCACACTATTACGGCAGGTGATATCTGAATGTAACGAAAATGTGTTCTTTCTCAATTTCGATACCCCAAAACTGTATAATTTTGAATTATCCGATTTCAGTATTCTTGACTCTGTCATAGCCCAATCAGAGGCAAAAGTGCTCTTTTCGATGAAATTCAAGTTGTTCATGGATGGGAAATGTACGTCCGCCAAAAGCTCGATGAAGGATTTCAGGTGTTTATTACCGGTTCAAACGCATCACTGTTAAGTAGCGAATTGGGAACTAAACTTACCGGAAGACATATTACAAAAGAACTATTTCCTTTCTCATTTAATGAATTTTGCAATTACCGGTCTTTTTCTGCCCATGCTGATTCTTTTTCCGAATATATGGTTTCCGGTGGTTTTCCTGAATTTCTAAAAACAAAAAACCCGGATATCCTTACGCAGCTTCTGGAGGACATATTGTACAGGGATATCGCTGTCAGGCACAATATCAGGGACGTCAAATCGCTCAAACGCCTTTTACTTTTCTTAGTTTTAAATATTGGCAACCTGGTAAGTGCCACAAAGCTTACAAAAAGCATAGGAATTAAAAGTTCAGCAACAATTTTAGATTATTTTTCCTTTTTTGAACAATCGTACCTTTTGCAATTCATGCCAAAGTTTTCTTTTTCGTATAAGGTACAAATCGTTAATCCAAGAAAGGTATATTTTATTGATACGGGTTTGTTAAATGCGGTTTCACCATCGTTTAATCAGGATATGGGCAGAAAACTTGAAAACATCATCTTTTGGGAAATGAGAAGATGCCATAAAGAGCTCTTTTATTTTAATGAAAATGGTAAAGAATGCGACTTTGTTGTTTGCAATAAAAATGTCCCGGAACAGCTTATCCAGGTATGTTTTGAATTGAACAACCAAAATACCCGAAGGGAAGTTGATGCTTTAATCGAAGCCATGAATTTTTTCAAATTGAACAAAGGTACCATAGTTACATTATATCAGGAAGATAAAATTATGCATCATGACAACGTATTGATGTTCTTCCGATATTTTAAATTTCTTATTGAAAAAA
>JAAUTT010000802.1 GCA_012031335.1 Bacteroidales bacterium
ACCGGGAAATTGGGTTAAATGTTTCAAGTAAAATACGATTTTAACGATACCCTTACTAAAGTCTCGAAGTATATCTTTGGAGACAATGCAAATGCTTACACCACAAGCATGTCCGACAATAAGCCACTGATGAAATTTATGGCCGACCGCGATATGGGTGTTTTGCGTGGACCATCGGGAAGTATTTCCGATGCTTATTTCTGGAACCGTTATAGTACCAACCCACCCACAGATGTGCCTAAAAGACTGGCTGGCGAAACATCCGATTTTGGCCCTTGGTATGGTAAAAGGCAATCCTGGGCTAACTGGTCTATGGATGTCGACTCGTTTTACAATATCCTGAAGCAGGTCAATGCTACCGGAATGATAACCGTTAACTACGGCTATGCTCGTTATGGTACCAGTGCTGATCCCGTAGCTCAGGCGGCACATTTGGCTGCCGACTGGGTACGTTACGACAAGGGGCGTTCCAAATTCTGGGAAATAGGTAACGAAGTTTTCGGAAACTGGGAAGCTGGCTATCGTATTGATAAAACCCTGAACAAGGATAACCAGCCAGAATATATCAACGGGAGCCTTTATGGTAAACACTGTCTGGTATTTATCGATTCTATGAAGAAAGCTGCCGCTGAAGTTGGGACTGATATCAAAATCGGTTTGGTATTGGTCGAAGCTAGTTCCACTAATAATACCACCTGGAATGATGAAGTTTTTACCCAGGCAGGCGATAAAGCCGATTTTTATGTAGTGCACAGCTACTACACGCCATGGAACCAAAACTCCAATGTAAGTACCGTACTTAATTCGTATTCCCATACAGGCGAGTATCTTAATTTAATGTTTTGGAACGGACTTCAAAGCAAAAGGAAAGCCTAAACGTCCCGTTGCAATGACCGAATACAATATTTTGCAGTCGGATCCATGCAACCCGTTTCTCATGCCAACGGACTGCATGCTGCTCTGGTAATGGGCGAAGCCATTCGGACTGGTTTTGGAGCATCGCTTCGATGGGATTTGGCCAATGGCTGGGATAAAGGAAACGATCATGGAATGTTCTCGTATGGTAACGAACCTGGTGTAACCCAGTTTGCACCCCGCCCTGCTTTTTATACCATGTACATGTTCCGGAAATATTTTGGTGACGTAATGGTTAAAAGTACCGTTTCAGGAAGCAGTGATATCGTTGTTTTTGCATCAAAATTTAATTCGGGCCAGGCAGGTGCAATTGTTGTCAATAAGGGAAAAGTACCCCAAACGGTTCGGATAAATATCGAAAACTTTAAATTCGGAGAGCGATATTATACTTACACCCTTACCGGAGGCAATGATAATGGAGACTTCTCACGCAAAACCTATATCAACGGCATTGGTCCGGATGGAGTGGCAGGCGGACCACTTGATTACTCAGCACTTAAAGCAAATTCTTCGGTTATTGATACTGAGATCAGGGTGGAACTCCCCGCCCTGTCGATGGTGGTATTTCTTGCAGAGAAAGGTGATAAAACACTGATTACCGACGAGACTTTTTCGGGATTAAAAGTTCCGGGTGAATTAATATCACATGGAGGAGTGCTTGTTTATCCCAACCCGGTAGCAAACGAACTGGTTGTTGATACTCAAAATACAGAATATCAGTCACTCGAAATAAACTGATGCGATCCGGAAATGATGTTTAACCGAAAGGAGAAAATTTGTGGAGAGAATTCCTTTTTCCTGAATTTATCCGATGGTTTTTACTTCTTAAAGCTGAAGGGTATTCATGGAGATGTTACCGGAAAAATAGTTGTTAAAAATTCCAGCCTATGATCCGGAAGTTATTTTGGATGTTAATCATCCTATGTTGTCTCCAACCAGGTTGGGGGCAGATAAACTTTAACCGTGGGGTAAATATAACCAACTGGTTTCAGGCAGGAAGTGCACGACAGATACAGTTTTCAAAATTCACCAGGCAGGATTTTACACAAATTAAAAGTTTGGGGTGCGATGTAGTTCGGTTGCCTATCAACCTGCATTTTATGACATTAGGCGCTCCCAATTATACGCTTGATCCTTTGTTTTTGGAGTTTCTGGATCAGGTGGTGGATTGGGCTGAGGAACTACAGATAAACCTGATTCTGGACAACCACACTTTTGATCCTCAAACCAACACCGATCCCAATGTGGGTACCATCCTTGTTAAAGTATGGAAACAAATGGCAGAGCATTATAAGGACCGCTCGGAGTATATTCTTTATGAAATTCTGAATGAGCCACATGGTATTACTACAACCCAATGGGGACAAATTCAGCAGAATGCCATAGATGCGATCCGGCAGGTGGATAACCGACATACGATTATAGTAGGCGCCTCTGGGTACAACAGTTACAACGAAATGAAGAATCTTCCTGCTTATTCCGATACCAAGCTGATTTATACTTTTCATTTTTACGATCCGTTTATCTTTACTCATCAGGGTGCATCCTGGAATACACCATCCATGGTTCCGCTTGCCGGAGTACCATTTCCTTACAGCTCATCCACTATGCCTGCCTGTCCGGCTGCACTCAAAGGATCGTGGGTTGAAAGCGCCATGAATAATTATGCCAACGATGGTACAGTTGCTAAAGTGAAACAGCTTATCGACATTGCTGTGGACTTCAAAAACACGCGTAACGCGACAATTTTTTGCGGTGAATTCGGGGTTTATATCCCCAACAGCAATAATGCCGACAGGGTTTACTGGTACGAAGTGGTACGAAAATATCTGGAAGAAAAGGGCATTCCATGGACAATATGGGATTATACAGGAGGCTTCGGAATATTTAAAAAAGGCAGTGACGAATTGTTTGAACACGATTTGAATACACCCTTGCTCACATCGCTGGGTTTTAACGTTCCTGAACAAAAACCTTTTGTATTGAAAGCCGATAGTATTGGATTCCCTATTTACACCGATATAATCGGAAAGAATATCCTGGAATCGGGCAGCAACGGAACAGTCGATTTCTATAATGCCTCAAAACCCAATAATGATAAATATTGCCTTTACTGGACAAACGCAGCCCAATACAATGCCATTGGTTTTAATTTTAAACCCGATAAAGATCTGTCGAAACTTGTGAGCGAAGGATATGCACTCGATTTTATAATAAGAGGAACTGCTCCCGGAACTAAATTCGATATCAGGTTTTGGATTCCAAAACCAACAGATCCGGCCGACCATCCCTGGCGTATGCGTGTTTCCATTGACGATAACACAGCAACATGGAACCGGTATTGGCAGCATGTAAGGATTCCCCCTGTCGAATTTCACTGAACAGGGGGCCTGGGATAATAATGCATGGTATAGTCCCGAAGGAAAATTTGATTGGAAAGCTGTTGATAAACTTGAAATAG
>JAAUTT010000803.1 GCA_012031335.1 Bacteroidales bacterium
TGACATTGCCTCAAATTTAAATGGTTTTTTAACTAAACTTATTATTATTTATTTTTCAAATTTCTTTAAACCCCAATTAAATTGCAAAATCAATTCATTGAATGCCAAAATCAACCGATGAAATTTTAACTGACATTATTCACCTGTCTTTTTGCTAATTTTCAATAAACTGTTATGGTTGTGCCAGTTCCAAACCACCAAACTCAATTTCAATTTGAAGATTTCGGAATAACGACCGTTTGAATTACAAATAAAAACCTGACCCCAAAATGTTCTTATAACGGACTGCTTTCTCAATAACGGATTGAGATACCGGGAATAGTTGGATTCTGAAAACCACGACCGTTACAACCTGTGACCATTAGCCAAACAGGAAAAATATCAAATCATTTAGTCGTTAATGTTTTTTACAAAGCATAAAATTACTGTTGCCGAATGCACCTCCGATTTGCCCTGTGCACTCCAGTTGCATGAATATCACGGTTTTGTTTTTGCGTTCTTATTCTTCCAATTTGAACCGTAGCTGTCAAATGGTGACTTTTTAAATCAAGCAAAGAGTCTCAATTATGCGTCAATGAAAAATAAGACCGATGTAAATGATTATCGTCAAAATCCTTTTCTCATACATTCCTTTACTGCAACACGATCAGCAGATTATTGGATTATCCTGGCAATTACGGTTTCGCAGGTTGGATAATTCTGATTTGGAGAGTTTGTAAGATTTTGTACAACAGGGATAAATCTTGAATCGAAAAATTGTGCATTAACAAACGTACTTAATCCGGAAATCGGGTTCCACGGGCTACCTGGTTTATACTTATCATCTCCTGCCTTAAATCTATCCTTATCGAATTGAACTTTTGTATTTACCCACTGAGGGTAGATTTTTTCACCTCTTGCATATGGCAATAAAAATTCTACTGATTTTTTACTGATCCTCCATGTGAATTTTCAAGAGAATACAGATGGGGATGCGTATCTTTTAATAAAAGCAGAATTGACAGTACTGGTTCTATTCCTCCGCAATGGTAATTCAAGGCATCGCGTTCTCTTAAATCGAATGTAGTGCTGTCGCTGTAAAAATTATCTTCGATATAGTTTAATACACTTTTTCTTGAATATTCTAAAAATGAATCATTTTCAAGGATTGCACCAATTAAACCGACAATTTTTATTCGCTTACTTTTCCAATTCCCTTTTTCGTTTGGATTGTCGTGTTTCAACGTAGCAGTTCCAATTTTTAAAAGCCAATAATCAATTTTTCTTATTTCTTCTGAGGAGGCCATCTTTTTTACTATTCCGTATGCTGCAATTAAAGGGGTTAATTTATTTTCGTTAATGGGGTTACCATTCGGCAGGTAAGTTTCAGCCCAGGCTAGAGCATATTCTATTGCTTTTCGTGCATAGGTATTTTCCCCGGTTACTGCATAAGCATAAGCTAAGGAAATGGCTTTATCTGCATCTGACAACTTTTTTTTTGGTTTCAATTCGTTTAGGATTAAAATCAACCAGGCCTTCGTAAAAAATGGTATCAGAAGGATTGGGTAAATCTTTTAAAGCATTTATAGCCTGGTCTATTAAAGGCTTAAAGGCAAGTTTGGCTTGACTATCGGTATCTGTAAGTTTTCTAAGCTCGATTATTTGCTGGTTGTTTAAAAGGATAACCGTATGAATTGATGTCTCCGGGGTTTCCTTTGCTGATATAATTTGAAAAAAGAAGTAAAACAGAAGCAGTAATTTTATTTTCATCTTGTCAATATTAAAAAGCCCTTGGTTTGTTTGCAAAATAAGTCATTTTATGATTGCTAAAAAAATTTCTGCTGTGTTCACCATATCAGTTGTTACCAATTTAATTACATACAAGCCATCTTGAAGATTATGCAAACTTATATTTTCTTGTTTCTCTGATTCTGTTTAGAAGTGGTTAATTGTATTAGGATTTCAGAGGTAAAAACTTTAATATTCAAATTGAAAATCACTAGTTCGGAAAAACGAACCTATTAAAGATACCTGGATTTTGCCAAAACTTCATTGGTTGAAACATCGGTTAAAAAGTTTGGGACAAAAAAGTATTATAACAAAGTTATAACATGTTATAACTTTATTATCTTGCATAAAGAAATAAATATGGAAACATCAATAATAAGAATAGGTAATTCACAAGGGCTTATCATCCCTAAAAAGTTAATAGGCACACTTGGAGATTGTAAAACAGTTGATATTAAAGTAATGGATGGGGGCTTGCTAATAACACCTTTAACCGAAAATAAAGCTCGCGCCAATTGGGAGAATCAGTTTTATGAAGCAATTGCAAAAGGATTTACTCCGGAGGATGATGATGCCCACGTGGAAAATGATTTTGACAAGGAGGAATGGACATGGTAGTGAAAAGGTTCGAAGTGTGGAATGTCGAACTTAACCCAACCCAAGGTTCCGAAATTAATAAAATACGCCCATGCTTAATTGTATCTCCAAACGAAGTAAATAAATTCCTTAACACTGTTGTAATCGTTCCAATGACAACTGCCATTAGACCCTATCCTACCCGTTTAGACTGCCATTTTAAAGGTAAGGGTGGTCAATTGGTTGTTGACCAGATAAGGAGCATTGACAAGTCCCGGTTAATAGGAAAATTGGGCATAATGGATGTAAAAACAAGCAAAGATGTTTGCGCTCTGATTATAGAAACTTTTAAATATCAATAAAATATGGGTATTAATGTCGGTGTAGTTTCTGCAAAAGATTTGAAGCCTGGAATGAATTAGTAAACATAGGGGTAATTAAAACAGTCAGTGAATACGCCTATGTTGTTGTGGTAACTTTTGAAAGTCCATGTTAGGTGCAGACCGACCTAAAATCAATATGCTATTTACCTTTTGAACCCTTAATGATTTATAAAATCTTAATCTCAAATAATGCAATAATAGTGAAACATTGGATTACTAGCAGATCGGTTTTAAAAACAAAAACAAAGAAAGTAACCATTTTTAAATCAGGTAAAAACCTACAGAAGTTTTATTGATATATTTACCTTCCCTATTATTTACGGTTAATTTTGCATACCTTTAAAGAATTGCCAAATAAGCCTGATAATGGATAACACTACTAAGACCAGGGAAGAACTCCTAAAAGAGTTACATGAATTGCAGCAAACGCATAATTCCTTAAAAGAAACCATCGAAAAAGACTCACTTGCGCACAAAATTTCCGAAGAGGCATTGCAGGCAAGCGAAGAACGTTTGGAGCTTTTATTCAATAAAGCGCCCCTTGGCTATCAGTCGCTCGATTTTGATGGAAATTTTATTGAGGTAAATCAACAGTGGCTCGACACCCTCGGATACGAGCGCGACGAAGTTATTGGCAAGTGGTTTGGCG
>JAAUTT010000804.1 GCA_012031335.1 Bacteroidales bacterium
GGTTTCATGCGAAAAAGAAATTCTGGACAAAAAACCACTGGATATTATTTCGGATGCCCAGGTATGGAACGATCCTGCATTGATCCAGGCTTATGTTACCAATCTCTATAGCCGTGCCCATATGTCAGGGATATTTGGTGGCTGGTTCTGGGGCGACCCATATTATGGATCGCCGGTTGATGAATTGATTTATACGGATGAGGCCCGATTGGCTTGGGACTGGGGTCCATCGGACTGGCAAAAAGGTGTTGTGAATGGAGGCAATAACTCTATGGCCTATTGGGACTATAATTACATAAGGGCATGTAATGAATTTTTGGTTCTGATAGAGGGTGGAAGTGTATCAGACGAAATTAAAAAGCAAAACAAGGCCGAAGTGCGGTTTTTGAGAGCTTATGCTTATTTCGAAATGGTGAAACGTTATGGCGGGGTTCCAATAGTTAAAACGCCACAGAAACAATCTGAAGGCGAAGCCCTCTTTGTTTCACGCAATACAGAAGAGGAAGTGTACGATTTTATTGGTGAAGAGTGCGATGCCATTAATGTCGATCTGTTGGAAGCTCAAGCAGCCGATAAAACTGGTCGTGCTACTAAGTTCGCTGCACTTGCGCTTAAGAGCCGAGCTATGTTATACGCTGCCTCCATCGCTAAATATGGCACTGTTCAAAATAATGGTATAGTTGGTATTCCCGCCGAAAAAGCCTCAGCTTACTTTCAGAAATCGTATGATGCATCTAAAGAAATTATTACTCCAGGTAAGTTTCAATTATTCAATAAATATCCTGATAAGGTTAAAAACTATCAGATGTTATTTCTCGAAAAAAACAATCCGGAAATTATTCTCGCCAAGAAATTTGTGAGCGTAATACAGGGCCATAGCTTCGATTATTACAGTGCACCCGAAAGTTTTAAAACTGATTGGGGAAATATGGTTTAACCCAACTGTTGAGCTTGTTAATTCGTTTGAATGGTAGACGGATCTTCAGGTGTGATAGATTTTGCGTCAGTAACCGGCAATGTAAAAACGATATTTCAAAAGAAAGATCCACGTTTCCATGCCACTATTTTCTATAACGGACAACCGTGGCAAGGCGACACCCTTCGTTTGTATTGGGGAACACGCACCGGAGGTGTTGTAACTGAAGCTCCGGCAAAGGATGCCAAAGGCCCTGATGCTACTAAAACAGGCTTTATTTTGAAGAAATTCCTTGATGAGAACCTTAAGCGCCCAAAAGATGGTGAATCGGATCAGGACTGGATTGTCTTCAGGTATGGAGAAATATTGCTTAACTATGCAGAAGCCGCATTTGAGCTGAGTAAGACCGATGATGCTAAATGGGGAGTAAACCAGATCAGGGAGCGGGCAGGTATTCTTCCTCTCGAAACTATAACCCTCGGAAACGTACGTCATGAAAGACAGATTGAGCTGGTATTTGAAACCCATCGTTTCTGGGATCTCCGCCGATGGAGAATTGCACAGCAAACGCTCACCGGAACATTTCATGCAGCCCTTCCATATTTCGATGTCGATTTGAAGACCTATTTTTTCCGTGTTGCCAATGCCGATGGTTTCGATCGCATTTTTAAACCGCAGCATTATTATCTGCCAATTACCGAATCGAGGATCAATAACAACCCAAAGCTGGTTGAAAATCCCGGTTATTAAATTCTTAAATAAAGGGCATATAAATTGTGCCCTTTTATTTAAACTCAGTTTTCAAAAAGACTTGTATGCTTTTTTACCCAGGTTGCTGTATGGATATTTTCCGGATCGCTCCTGAATTGACCCAAGTTTGCCAGAACAGTGCTTTCTATCAATAACCGTTTGTAATTAGGAGACATATTATCTGGAAAAGACAATTAAAAAATATAATTCAAAAGCATTACTGCATATGAAACGCTTCATTTTTTTATTTATTTGGGTTTCCCAATTCTGCAATGCCCAGAATCCTTTAATTACCCATAAATACACTGCTGATCCTTCGGCCAGGGTATTTAACGATACACTGTACATTTATCCCAGTCACGACCGAGACAGCGCTGTTTGGTGGGATATGATTGACTGGCATGTATTCAGCACTACCGATATGAAAAGCTATACTGATCATGGATGTGCTTTGTCACTGAAGGATTTGTCATGGGCAACCAAATGGGCATGGGCTCCCGATTGTGTTCAAAAAACGGGAAGTACTATTTTTATTATCCTACTGACGCTAATAACATTGGAGTCGCTATTAGCGACAGGCCTTATGGACCATTTAAGGATCCCATTAATAAGCCCGTTATTACCAAGCAGTCGCAAGGTGTAGTAAGTCCCAGGGATTTTATTGACCCTTGTGTCTTTATTGATGATGATAGTAGAGCATATCTTTTTATGGGACAGAAAGCCGTAAATGCAGTTGAACTTAATGAAGATATGGTTTCGTATAAGCCTGGAGTAAAAATAATTCAGGGTATTAATTATTTTTTTGAAGCAAGCTGGGTTCATAAATATAAGGATAAATACTATTTTCATATTCCGGGTTGGATAGTTTAGGAGGGTGTAAAATTATGTATGCAATGTCCGATAATATTTTAGGTCCCTATACTTACAAAGGGGTCATATTGGATGAAGTTAACAGCGAAACCAATCACCATTCCATAACCGAATACAAAGGTAAATGGTATTTCTTCTACCATAATTCCGACCTGGCCCTTAAAAATATACCTGAAGGTTCTCCTGATAGGAAATATATCCAATGGCGACGTTCAGTATGTGCAGAATATCTTTATTACAACGACGATGGTACAATTAAAAAGATTATACCCACAACAAAGGGGGTAAATTTATTTTGAAGGGCTTACTTTAGAAAAACTTAAAACCGATTTTTTTAATATAATTAGGATTTTGTGGTTTTACAGGACATCTTTAATAAAGTAGCAGTTGTATATAAAAGAATACTTAATATCCAAAACCTATGAGAATTAGAATAATTACAATTTTATCGGCAGTAGCACTTTTATTTTGCCAATGCACAAAAAAAGTACAGCCTTTTCAACCTTATCTTACGAGGTTGCTTTTTCAAAAGATCCTGGTATTTTATGGGAATATAAACCTTTCGGGTCGAAAAATATTGTTTCATTTGCCTTACCTGTGTTGGAGATCAATGGTGAAAAAGTAACTTTTTCCTTGTCAGAACCAATCGAAGATACCCCACCGGTAACTTTAAGGAATGGGGTTAGCGAGTATGTATTTAAAGCCAATGTAGAAGGATATACGGGATTGATATTTAGGGCTTGCTTCAGAGCTGCCCAAAACAGCCCTGTACTGCGATTTAGGTATGAACTTATTGGCACTGAAAACCAAAAAACTAACAAAATCTTTACCAAAAAGA
>JAAUTT010000805.1 GCA_012031335.1 Bacteroidales bacterium
GTTTGTCGAAATTTTACACTTTTTTAAAAACAAAAACACTGAAAAGTTTGCTGATTTAGTAATTTAATTATTATCTTTTATTATATTTTAATACTTAGTATATTTTTTGCATTTTGATAATGTAATTAGTTTACAGTTTTAACTAGTATGTTTTATTTTGCATTTAGTTTTTTTTTATTTTATTTAGTTAATTTAAGTTGCTGACTGATGAGGTTTATGTTTTTTCTGGGTTTTAAACCCATGAAAGTGGAGTAAACAACTTTATACCAATCAGGAATTAAACTCAGCTTTCAATTCTGACATATACACCACATTTTTAATTACTGACAGTGATATTAATCTCATGCCCCTCTCCCCTCACATTCATAGAGCAGTCACCGGCAAGAGGCTGGCCTGAATATTTTCCTTTAACATACCCAAAAACTTTAATTTTTTAAAGTACCTGTAACTCCTTCTTTTAATGCAAAATTATAGCTTCTGGTTTTTTTATCTAAAATGATTTTTTTATAGAGAAAATTTTCGAGACCATAATTAAAATACAACATCAACTCAAAAAAAATCAGGATCAGTTGCACTATTCCAATTGATTTCCAGGTTTTGAGATATTTTTATTGAACTACCATCTTTGGGGCTGATTAACTCAGGAATAGCCGGTGTTTTACCAGTTGCACTGAAACTTTTACCATTTGTGTTTACAGTAAGTGTAATAATATCATCGGTTTGAAGAGATTCAGGTAAATTTCCGTAATAACGAGTTTGAAATAACGGAATAATCGTATTATTTACTTTTACTATAGCGTCGGTAATTGTATTTTCTTCATATTTAACGTATATATTCTGATAATATCTTCCCATATCCTGTCCTTTTATACTATATGAAGGAATATAGGATACTTCAGGCCCGACTATTTTTAAAGTATCAAAATATACCGATATATTTCCACTTCCTGCTTTCAAGGGGACAAGTACATGTAATTCATTATGTAAAACTCTTACCAATTCACAGGAATTATCGTTTAATCGTACTTGAATAAGTGAACTGTCGGTATTGGGAAAACCAGTTCCTTTTATGGTTAATTCGGTATAGGCAGTAGCCTCTAAAGGGTAAACACTGGTTATTTCAGGTAATGAAGGTTTAGTTTCCTTATCTTTTGAACAAGAAGTAAAAAAACAAATTACCCCACAAATTAATAATTTCGTAAGTGATTTTCCCATTCAATTTTTGCATAAATATAAAATCCATTCGTGAAGTTATGATTAATTGAACGTTAATTTTCTGTAAAAAATTGAGACGAACAACACCGTATAGTAAGGTTTATCCATAAGAAAGACTTCTTAAGCTTCACGAGGTTATGAAATTAATCTGTAATCCCTCTCCGCATGTTAGCAGATTAAGAACTTATTGTAACTTAATAACGGAGCATATTATTGTTATATACCCGAGAAGAAGATTTTTAGTAACCTTTTGCATGGAACAACATTTCATTTCCCACTTCCTTCTTCTCCATCCCATCCTTTTCAATTCTGAGCCAAATACCCTGGTAAAGTCCACTTTCGTAGTAATCAATCCGAAGAGGATGATATCCTTTTTTCAGTGCGGCAATGCCCGACATTTCCAGGAAACCATGGTTCAAATCATTATTGATGATCAAATTGTCCCATACATACAAACAACTGCCATCGTCCGATTCCAAAAAGAAACGATATAACCCATCTTCTTCAACATGTAAATAACCTTCAAACCGAACACCGAAATTGTCTTCTCTTGGATTCATCGTTAAACCAACCTTTGCGGAAATTCCTTCCTTCACTGGTTCCATCTTAGAGTAATCAGGCAATCTTGACCATACGATATCTTCTTCGTAGTACTTATACTGTAACCCCGTTTGAAGTTTATTTAAATCCGAATCTGAATCATACCAATCTGATATTTTTAGGTCAACTGTTGACACCCTGCTCCAAACCTGATGCTTCGTATCCAATTCCCTTGCTTTCAGAACACATGATTTATTTACTTTCAATTCTGATGAATAAATCGGATCATTTTCATCGGGCATTGACCCGTCCAATGTATAATGGATATTTCCCTCTCCCCCGGAAATATTGACCTTGATGACACCTCCTTCCAGACAATGGTTATTTTCTACATCAATATCGGGTCTGACCACGATATGGTCCACGCTTACGGTAACAGGACTATAAGGATCTTTACCTTCAGGAGCCAGATACCAATACACTACACAATTGTAAAATGTTCCACATTCGTTTTGGTAATATTTTTCAATATACCCATCAAAAGATTTTTGAAAAGGGATATTGTCTATCAAGTGCCAGCGGACCAGCGTTTGGTGACCATTGTTTTCCATTGTCATATTCTGGCTATGATAAGGCTTTTGGAAAAACGAGGGATTGCCCCAGGCATAGCCAAAATAATCTTCCGAGCCGGTTCCAAACGTACTGGGAAAATTTTCCCCGTCCACAAAGAATTTTTCGTCCCCCTTCTCCCCACCAAGGGGTTCCTTCGCCAGCTGTTGGAACACATTCCTCGCCTGACAGATTCATCACATGGAGCATGACACCTAAAAACCTTCCCTTTCCTTCTGTTTTAAGCAATTCCCAATCAGGCCACCTATCTTCAGATACTTCACCCACATCTGCATGCCATTTGGCATGAAAACGACCAAAATCTTTTGATTCATCAAGTAGGCTCATGTTTTATTTGGTATGAAAAGCGATAGGCTTTGTCACCGGTATTGGTTACTTGTATTGAAGCCCCATCTGAAAACGGCATGTACCAATATGCATACAACAATGAATCTTGCATACCACAAGGCAAGGTATGATAATTATTTACCGCTGGTGTAGTTCCGAAAAAGTCCCCTAGGGGAGCCCATACCTCTGGATTGCCCTTATCATCCCAATCCATCTGTAGCAAAAGTTTCCTCAAGCCAATCATCTCATCCATTCTATCCTCAAATTCATGAAATACCTTGATTGAGTTAATTGCCCCAGAGCCAAGAATTGATGCTAAATCCACAATTTCACCTGGTTTAATTTCCACGGCTCCTTCAATTGTTTGTTCGTTCTCCCCATTTTGGTGAGGGGACAAACCTTTCCGATTGACAAGAAAATCGTTCACCTTGGTTAAAGCTTCAATGGACTTTTCATCCAACTGCATTGAAAATGACTCAACCTCAATATTTTCCGGGAAAGTAATGTAGTTAATGTGGTAATACAATCCCCAGCCACTGTCGGCCACCACCTTACATGACTTATTATAGGAAATTGGCACATAACTATTTACTCCTTCCGCCACAACATAAGTCAAACCCTCTTTATCAAATGGGGAAACAGATTGATCAAAAAATTCTAA
>JAAUTT010000806.1 GCA_012031335.1 Bacteroidales bacterium
AAAGGTACCCATAATTTTGTAGCCTCTGCTTCCGTAACTCCAGGTTCAGGCACAGCAATCTGGTATTTCCTGAAATCGGGAATTTCAAGTTCTTTAAGTAAAAGTCCCCCGTTTGCATAAGGACTGGCTCCCATACGCTTTTCTTTTTTTGGAACAAAATCTGTTATCTGCCTAACAATTTTTCCGTCTTTGTCGAACAATTCTTCAGGTCTGTAACTTCTCAGCCAGTCCTCCAACATTTTAAGATGATCGGGTCTGGTACTGAGCTCGGCCAGAGGTACCTGGTGCGACCAAAATGATCCTTCGGTAGGATGGCCGTCTACTTCCCGCGGACCGGTCCATCCTTTGGGTGAATTCAATACAATAACAGGCCAAACTGGACGAGCTTTAAACCCGTGTGTACGGGCATCTTTCTGAATTTCCAGGATTTCGGCGACAGCGATATCCAATACACCTGCCATTTGCTGATGCATATTTCCGGGTATTTCTCCTTCCACAAACATCGGCTTATAACCATAACCATACAGGAGGCTGATAAGCTCTTCCTTGCTTATCTTCGACAAAACTGTAGCGCTTGCAATTTTGTAACCGTTGAGGTGCAATATAGGAAGCACAGCACCATCGTGCACCGGATTCAGGAACTTATTGGAATGCCAGCTGGCAGCCAGAGCCCCGGTTTCAGCTTCTCCGTCGCCAATAATACAGCCGCTATCAGATTTGGATTATCGAATACCGCCCCGTAAGCATGAACAAGAGAATATCCAAGTTCTCCACCCTCGTTGATGGAGCCGGGCGTTTCAGGTGCAGCATGGCTTGGAACCCCTCCCGGAAAAGAAAACTGTGTGAAAAGATTTTTGAGTCCGGCTTCGTCTCTGGTTATTTCGGGGTAAAACTCTGTATAAGTACCTTCAAGGTATGTATTTGCTATCAATCCTGGTCCTTCATGACCCGGACCAGTAACATAAATCATATCCGTACCGAATTTGTTTATAATCCGGTTAAGATGGGCGTAAATAAAGTTTAACCCGGGTGTAGTTCCCCAGTGGCCTAATAAACGTGGTTTAACATCTTCCAGAGTAATGGGCTTTTTTAACAGCGGATTATCCATAAGATATATCTGACCAACAGACAGATAATTGGTAGCCCTCCAGTAAGCGTCAATTATCTCAAGTTCTTCGGGTGCTAAGCTTTCAATCATTTTTTATCTTTTTCTTTGTGTCTTTTTTATTTTTTTTGGAAGGTACTTTTGCTCCTTTTTCTCTGGCTTCCGAAAGCCCGATAGCAACAGCCTGTTTGGGATTTGTCACTTTGTCACCGCTGCTGCTTTGTAGTTTTCCTTTTTTCATCCGGTGCATGGCATCTTTCACCATTTCCTGACTATCTTTTGAATATTTTGCCATAGCTTAATAGTTTTCCATTTCGGCAGGAACACCGATATTTCGTATTTTATATTCCTGCATCTGATATTTAGGCTGACTCATTTCAATTTCGGCATTGTTAACAGCCATTTCTTTTCGCATATCCAGCCATTTATCCTTAAATAAATGTTCATTGCTTTATCGAAGGCAAGTCGCAAACTGGTGTTCATAAAGCCGGCATATAAGTCAACCGGCCTTTTGGCCAGTGAACGATACGAAACAGCCATACCTCCTTCCAGATAAGTATTGAAATGCCAGTAACGGCTTGGCATAAATAAAGCATCTCCCGGTTGCAGGATAAAGTCGTATCCCCTTACATATTTCAGTGCCGGGAAATTTTTATAATCGGGTTTTTCAGGGTTAATAAGTGAAAAAGAAGAAAAAGGTACCTTATATAAGAGTTTGTCATATTCGGGCGATACCAGAATAACACGTTTTCGGCCAATAATCTGAGTCATCAGAACATTGGAGGCATCAATGTCGTAATGAAATCTTACTGTTGTGTTTTTGCCACCAAAAAACGCAAAACCTATTTTCCCCAGAATTCCTTTCATAATTACAGGGGTTGGAAAATCCTTTTGAAGCTCAGGGAATTCTTTAAACATATTAAAAAGAAAAATTCTTAAAGGACTTTCTTCATCTTTTTGAATTAATTTAAGGTATTCAGAAAATGGCATATACAAGTCGGGCTTAACATAAGCAGTATTGTTCTTTAACCTATTGTCGAACAAGCCAATCTGGTAGTCTCCCATTTTATTTTTCAGATATTCGAAGGTCCATTTTTTTCCAGCCGGAAATAACTGAGCATATCCTTTAATGATTAAAGGTTTTGATTTTAAAAGATAATGGGTGCGGAAAAGAGGGGTGGTTAGCCTATCCGCCGGAATTTGATCTATTTTTAAGTTAAGGTCCATAAAGCTTTTTATAAAAATAACATTTGGAGGTCAAATTATGTTTTATAAATACTGTACCATTGTTGCAAATTTCAATATATGAGATGTTTAAATTGATTGTAGATTAGATTTACACATCAGGATGACTTTAAATGGGGAAAATTTTGGACATGAGCAGCATGTGGTTTGTCTTACATTGTGAAGGTTAAATTTTAGTGGCACAGGTCTTGTAATAGGGAATTTTTTATCGAAATATTCGCGAGAAATAATTAAGGTATGACCATATCTGATAAGTCAATCTCAAAGAAGTATAAACGGGTTCTGATATTATTACGGAAAATAATTGTTAGAACTTTGATTGGCTTGGTATTGCTTTTTTTATTGATCATTGGTCTTATTCAAGTCCCCGGAATTCAAAATTACCTGAAAACAAGATTGTTTCGATTCTTGTTGAAAAAACACAATCTACTGTTCAACTTGGATATATAAGGATCAATTTTACCGGGAACATTGTTCTGGAAGATCTTTTAATTGCCGACCGTCAGCAGGACACAATCCTTAAAGCAGGGAAAATAAAAGTGGGGTTTAATCCGGCTGGCTTTATTAAAAAAGAAGGTTTCTTTAACCAGGGTGTCGCTTTCGAACATGGCATTTAACTATTTTATCCTTGATGGTTTGGGAACCACCAACCTCGATTATCTCTTAAATGCTCTTAGCAATAACCAAACCGAAGAACCGGAAAGTAAAAGCTCCTGGGATATTCAGGTGAACCAACTCAAACTTGAAAATACATCTTTCACTTATGAGAACCTGGCCGATAGCATGGTTTTTATGATTGACACCGAAAGTTTAAGTTTCGATATGAAAGAGATGAAGCTCGACAGTCTTAGGTTTGATGTTGAGAAGATACTAATTTCCAACACACAAACTACCCTGAAAAATTACGGACTTATAATTCATCCCGAGCAATTATCTGACAATAGCGATACTGTTGATGCAAGCAATTCAAAAAATATGATCGTCACCTTAGGTGCATTAAATTTAATAATGTCTCATTCGAAC
>JAAUTT010000807.1 GCA_012031335.1 Bacteroidales bacterium
CGTTTATGTTCTTCTTATTAGTGCCTTTTTCCCTGTTTTATTCGGGTTTGGTTTTATTTTCTCTTTATATTTTCGGTATTCTGCTGGCGTGTATTATTGCTTTAATTTTGAAGAAATGGGTTGTCAGGGGAGATGATGTTCCTTTTGTTATGGAACTGCCACCTTACCGTATTCCAACAGTTCGAAATACAGCAAGACATATCTGGCACAAAGCAAAACAATATCTGACAAAAATGGGAGGCGTTATTTTGGTTGCTTCTGTTATAATTTGGGCACTAGGTTTTATCCTCGCGAGGTACCATTTCGACCGATTACAATTCAAAAATTGAGAATCTCGAGGCCGACCGTAATGTTGCATCAAGCAGAAATGATACGGAACTTATTTCCAAAATTGACAAAGAAATAACACATCTTCGTCTTGCACAGGAGGGTGAGCGACAGGAACAATCGTATGCCGGTCGTATTGGCCGATTTGTGGAACCTGTTATGAAGCCACTTGGTTTCGACTGGAAAATGAGTATTAGTCTTTTATCAGGTTTAGCTGCAAAAGAAGTAGTTGTAAGTACCATGGCTGTTCTTTACCAGATTGATCCCAATTCGGATGACAATAAGGGGCTTGCAGAAAAATTGCGCGAAGACACTACCTCCACTTATAAGCAGGCTGGAATTTACACCCGTGTTAGTGCGCTTTCATTTATGATTTTCATTCTGATATATTCACCCTGTGTTGCTGTTGTGGCAGCTATCGGTAAAGAATCAGGAAGCTGGAAATGGGCGGTATTTACGGTTTTTTATACTACTGCGCTGGCATGGATCAGTGCTTATTTGGTTTTTGAGTTAGGTTCTTTAATTATGTAGAATATGATACAGGATTTATTAACAATTACCTCAATAGCAGGGGCATTTGGATATACTTTATATAGTTTGGTGAAAATAATAATTAACGCCAGGCAAAAGAAAAGTATTGGCTGTACCGGATGTGGTTCAAAATGTTCTGTCAAACATCAGCTAAGTTGAAATTGATTGAATTGCAACTGGATAAAATCTCTGCTTTAAAAAACTTTTTTATAGCTTCAGCATTTTTGTATTTTTGGTTGTTACAGTTAAACCAATTTATTTTTAATTAAATACTAATAATCCAATGAAGCTATTTTATACACTTTTAGTTGTTACCACTCTGTTAATTAGTGGTTGTAATTCTACTACGCAAAAGTCTGCTGATTCTGCGGATACATCCGATACTACTGTTCTTTCAAATGCTATTGTTGATTTTCAGGTTAAAGGAATGCACTGCGAAGGATGCGAAAATACCATTAAAACAACTGTTAAGGAATTGAAAGGTGTTTCTGTTGTGGAGGCCTCTTTTAAAGATAATAAAGCAACTGTAACCTTCGACAGTTTAAAGGTAAATTCCGCTGATATTGTTGCCGCAATAAATGAGGCAGGGTATAAAGTTGATACATTTATGCGGCGTTAACATGGATTATGTATTGGTAATTGGCGGATTTGTCCTCCTTATAATGGGTCTTGTTGGCTGTTTTGCTCCAATAATCCCTGGTCCACCTTTAAGTTATCTTGGGTTACTGTTTCTTCACTGGACAAGTTTTGCCCAATATAGTTCTACCACCCTTTGGATGTTTGCTATCCTTACTGTTCTGGTTACTGTTATCGATTATTTTATTCCATTATGGGGAACACGTAAATGGGGAGGTTCTCCAGCCGGAGTTACCGGAGCAACTATTGGATTGATTCTGGGATTTTTCTTTTCACCTGTTGGCATACTACTCGGGCCTTTTATTGGTGCTGTTGTAGGTGAATTAATGGCTGGGAAAAATCGCATGAAGCATTAAAATCAGGTATGGGAGCATTTATTGGCTTTATTCTTGGGACAGCTATAAAATTGAGCCTGGTGCTTGTAATGGTTTATTATTTTATATCTGAATTAATAAGTTAGTTCTGAAAAGAATATGTTTGATAAATGGTAATAAATAAAAAATTATAAGGAATAGGACAAAAAGAAGAACTGCAGGTTGCAGTCCTTCTTTTTTACGTCAGATAGATTACTCCTCTTCCTTTTCCTTCTTCGGATTTGCTAAATTAACCTTCACCTTTCTCCCTCCAATTTCCTTTCCGTTAAGAGCCTGAATTGCATTTTCCTCTTCAATAGGGTCTTTCATTTCAATAAATCCATAGCCTTTGGAACGTCTGGTTTTTTTATCAACGATTACTTTGGCTGATTCAACTGAACCAAATTCTTTAAAGACATCGATCAGATTTTGTTCCTTCATGTTGTAAGGAATGTTACCAATGTAAATGGTCATAGCCGAAAAATTTAATGAGACATGAGTGAGTACAATTTAGTAATATCATGCGACTTATACAAAATTTAAAACAAATTTAACACAAGTAAGTTTTGTAAATCCACTCGCTTTCTAAATTTTTTCAGGCAAGGGTTGCAACTAAAATTGCTTTAATGGTATGCATTCTGTTTTCAGCTTCATCCCAAACCAGGGAGCGTTTCGACTCAAATACTTCTTCGGTCACTTCCATCGCTTCCAGTCCAAATTTCTTATAAATATCCATTCCAACCTTAGTTTCCAGGTTATGAAAAGCAGGAAGACAATGCAGAAATTTTACTTCGGGGTTACCTGTTTGGTTTACAACAGTTGAATTAACCTGGTAAGGTTTTAATAATTGAATTCGCTCATCCCACACCGAGTCGGGTTCTCCCATCGATACCCAAACATCGGTGTACAGAAAATCAACACCTTTTACCGCAACTGAAACATCATCAGTGATAGTGATTTTTGCTCCGGTTTCTTTGGCTATTTCCTTGCAGGTATTAACCAGTTCAGCTGCAGGTTGGCATGCTTTGGGAGCAGCTGCACGAAAATCCATCCCCATTTTGGAAGCGCCCACCATCAGTGAATTACCCATGTTGTTTCGCGCATCGCCTAAGTAACAAAACGAAATCTGGTTCAAAGGTTTATTGGAATGTTCCTGCATGGTGAGCAAATCGGCAAGGATTTGAGTCGGATGAAACTCATCAGTTAATCCATTGTAAACAGGAACACCTGCATATTTTGCCAATTCTTCTACGATCGACTGACCATAACCTCGGTATTCAATTGCATCATACATGCGTCCAAGAACGCGGGCTGTATCTTTCATTGATTCCTTGGCACCAATTTGTGTTCCCGACGGACCAAGGTAAGAAACATTTGCTCCCTGATCGAAAGCCGCCACCTCAAAAGCACAGCGAGTGCGCGTGGAAGTCTTCTCAAAAATCAAGGCAATATTTTTACCTTTTAAATTTTGCTGCTCAATTCCTGCATATTTTGCCGATTTTAGATCAGCCGAAAGCTTAA
>JAAUTT010000808.1 GCA_012031335.1 Bacteroidales bacterium
CCACATAAATACCTTTTTGGTGTTTGTCTAAAGACTTTCATATTCTTTGGTTTGGTCACCTCAAATATGAAGGCTTTTTTCGTTTTCTAAAATGGCACTTTTTAATTGCGAAAATTTGGCACTGTAAAGTTGCTAATTACAATTGAAGATATGTCGGATGCATTGTACGAGGTTGCTAAATTCTTCAAAAGCAGCGAGCTGATGGAAAAAGCTAAAATGCTTGTGAAAGAAGAAATAGGTAAACTTATGCCGGCAATAAAGGATTACAAGGAAAAACTTACCGGTAAGAAGGCTGCCATTTATGTAGGAGGAGGTTTTAAAGCCATTTCGATTAATAAAAAGCGTTGAGGTTGATAGGAGTGGAGACAGTACTTGTAGGCTCTCAAACGGGCAGCAAGGAAGATTATGAGCTTATCAAAGCCCTTTGTAATGAAGGAACGGTAATCGTCGACGATTCCAATCCCATTGAGCTTTCGGCAATCATTAAGGAAAAAAAGGCAGATATTTTTATTGGTGGTGTCAAAGAGCGGCCCATTGCTTATAAACTGGGCATCGGTTTTTGCGACCACAACCACGAACGCAAGGAAGCGCTTGCCGGTTATGTGGGGATGCTCAATTTTGCCAAAGAGGTATATGCTTCATGCATGAGCCCTGTGTGGCAGTTTGTGAAGCCCCCAAAATACAGATAGAACACAAAGGCACGAAGCCACAAAGAAATTCATTAATGAACAATTGGGGGTAACATCCTTCGTGACTTTCTGTCTTCGTGTTTAAAACATCGCCCGAAGGCTAATTCATAATAATATCAACGAACAAACAGGTATATGGAAACAGTTCTGCACAAAAATACATCAACCAGAGACCTTAAGCATATCACCAATGCCTGTAAGCTATGTTCGCCCTTAGGTGCAAGCCTGGTTTTTAAAGGTATCCGTGGATGCGTTCCTTTAATTCATGGTTCCCAGGGTTGTGCCACCTATATCCGCCGGTACATGATCAGTCATTACAAAGAGCCTGTCGATATCGCTTCTTCCAACTTTTCCGAAGAGTCGACAATTTTTGGAGGTAACCGAAATTTTATAGCCGGTATCGACAACATTATCCAACAATATAAACCTGAGGTTATCGGAATCGCTTCCAACTGTTTAAGCGAAACCATTGGCGAGGATGTCGAAAATCTTATCCGCGAGTACACTTCGGTTCGTAAGGACTTGCCATTGCCTGGCTTTGTTTATGCTTCCACTCCCAGTTATCAGGGCACCCACATGGATGGCTTCCACCAGGCGGTATACGCTGCGGTGAAGAAATTCGCCATGCCACCGGTATCAAAAGGAAATCATATCAATTTATTTTCGGGTTTTATTTCCCCTGCCGATATCCGGTATCTGAAAGATTTGATGCACGACTTCAATCAACCGTACATTCTCTTCCCCGATTATTCAGAAACCCTCGATAATGGCCATTGGAATGACTATATGCTAATTCCCTCCGGAGAACTTCTGTCGAAGAAATCGGAAGTACTGCATCGGCAATAGCATCCTTTGAATTCGGTCATACCCTCAATAAAAAGTCGGATAGTGAAAAAGCAGGACACAACAAGCAAACAGCTGGGGAGTATCTCGAAGAAGTCTATAAAGTAAATCGTTTTCAGGTGGCAATGCCCATTGGCATCAACGAAACGGATAAATTCCTGAGCATAGTAGGTGATGTTACCGGAAAGGCGCTTCCCGAAAAATATGAAAAAGAAAGAAGTCGTTTGGTCGATGCATACATCGACGGGCATAAATATGTCTTTGGCAAGAAGGTGGTGTTGTATGGCGAGGAAGATCTGGTTCTGGCGATGCTTGCTTTTGTAACGGAGATTGGTATGGAGCCTGTGATTATCGCTTCGGGTGGTAATTCAGGCCGACTTAAATCTATGGCATTGCAAATCACCGATAACAAATTTCCTAACATGAAGATCCTTCAGGATGCGGATTTCGATGCTATCGATAAGAACCTGAAGCCCGGCGATACTGATATCTTCGTAGGCAACAGCAAGGGATATTATATCACCCGTAAGCACGGCATTCCTTTAATCAGGATTGGTTTTCCCATACACGACCGTTTTGGTGCGCAACGTATTCAGCATATCGGGTATGCCGGCACGCAGCAACTCTTCGACCGTATTGTGAATGCCCTCATAGAATACAAGCAGGAACATTCGTCGGTGGGGTATAAATATATTTAGTCCACAGTCGATAGTCCACAGTCGACAGCAAACAGCCGGGAATAGAATTGAAAATAAGTTCTTTGTATTAGCCCTGAAGGGGCAAGAGAAATCAGCCCGGGGCAACGCCCCGGGAGCATAGTAGAAAAGGTTTTAACCGGCGTGAGTGTAAGTTGTTTCGAAGCACAGCCTCGACATCGCCGGAAGCAATAAGTTTAAGATTCGCTCCCACCTTCCCATTGTTCGGCTGAGGTTCTACCTCAGTCGGAAATATCAACGCAGGTTCTACCTGCAAAATTATAATGTAATTTAAAAAACATATACCATGGACAACAACGACACACAAAAACTTCATCCCTGCTTCGATGCAGAGGCAAAGCATAAATATGCACGTGTTCACCTTCCTGTTGCCCCTAAATGCAACATACAGTGCAATTACTGCAACCGTTTGTACGATTGTGTTAACGAAAGTCGGCCGGGAGTTACAAGCTCGGTGTTGTTGCCACAGCAGGCAGTAGCTTATTTAAGGGATCTGAACGGGCGGCTCGAGAACCTCTCGGTCATCGGTATTGCCGGCCCGGGCGATCCCTTTGCAAATCCCAAAGAAACCCTCGAAACCATCCGTTTGGCAGGAAGGGAGTTTCCTGAGAAAATCTTTTGTCTTTCCACCAACGGTCTGAACCTGATTCCATATATCGACGAGCTGGCTGAACTCCGCGGTGTCGCATGTTACCATTACCATCAACTTTATCAATCCCGAAATCGGCGCTAAAATATATTCCTGGGTTCGCAAGGATCAGAAAGTTTACAGAGGCATTGATGCCGCTAAAGTGTTGCTCGAACAACAGCTAAAAGCCATTCCCCTACTGAAGGCCAAAGGGATAACAGTAAAAATAAACACCATCATACTTCCCGGCATCAACGAGTACCATATAGAAGCAGTAGCCGAAAAGGTGGCTGCTCTTGGTGCTGATACGATGAACTGTATTCCCGTTTATCCCAACAAGGATACGATTTTTGCAGATATGGAAGAACCATCGAAAGGCTTGGTTGCCAGCGTAAGAAAACAAATATCAAAATATATAAAAACCTATGAATCACTGTGCCCGTTGCCGTGCCGATGCTGCCGGTCTGCTGGGGCAGGATTACAAAG